>JASHOC010000047.1 GCA_030041305.1 Acidobacteriaceae bacterium | reverse complement strand
CCTTACCACTTGAGATGGAAGACCTCGACGGCGGTGCCCCCCATTACCCGGTCGTAGACCTCGGAGGCTAGGTCCAGGGCCCGGTATTTGGCGAACTCCACCGGGACGTTGCTGGGCAGATCCGCGCCCATCATCACCCGCTCCGGCCCAATGCTCGAAATCATCCAGCGGATGTCTTCCCCGATGCACCACGAAGTTTCGAGATACAGGTTGCCGCACACCGAGGCCGCCACCTGCGCTTCGGCCGAGAAGACCGCAAACCCCGCGTGGGCGAGAATGATCTTCAACCCGGGATATTTCTGCGCCGCGGGAATGCACAGCGACGGCAGCGCGAACGGCACGCCCGGCCCGGTGTGCACCATGGCCGGAACGCCCAACGCATGCGCGGTGGCGAACACCCGGTCGCCGTCCTCCGACAGCGGATTGACCCCGTGGCCGATGGTGTGCAGCTTCACCCCCACAAAATGCAAGTCCTTCACGCACCGCTCCACTTCGCGCCGGTAGGCGTCGTAGTTGCCGTGCGGCGTCAGGCTGGCCAGCCCGAAGAAACGGCCGGGATGCCGAGCGCACATTTCCGCAATGCGGTCGTGCGTTTGGCAGGCGTTCTTGGCTCCCGGATACGGCTGGACAATGGTCGCGTCCACTCCGCATTCCTCCATCCGGCGCAGCATCTCCTCCTCGGTGCTGAGCAATCCGAAAACGCAGCACTCGCCCAGATGCGCATGTGCGTCAATCACTTTGGCCATCTGCTTTTCTCTCCTTCGCCCTTCGCCGGCGTGAAAAGCGACTTACTAAGTCGCGCCCATCTTATAACTGCTTCAGCAGCCAACGGATCGACCGCTTCTGAATCTCCACATACTGCGGGTTCCACATGGCGTCAATAGTGTGGCCCACCGCGGTAAACACCACGCGTCCGCTGCCGAAGTCGTAAGCCCATCCGGAAATCGACTTACTCCCCAGATTCTCGTAAGTCAGACCGTCGATGTTCTCGGCCTCCAGCAGAATATTCTTTTTATCCTTGTCGTAGTCCACATAATGCTGCTCGTCGTTGACGATAAAGTCAGTCATTCCCTGCGTAATCGGGTGGGCGTTGGCCGAAGCTCGAACGCGGAACGGGCGAAGCGGCGGATGACCGATGTAGGCCCCGCCCATCACTTCGCGGTAGTTCTTCGAGCTCAGCGATATATGGCTGCAGTTGTGCAGCGCGTAAAAGCCGTTGCCGGAATGGACGAAGTCTTTGATCGCCGCGCCCTGCTCCTCGCTGATCCACATCACCGGCTTGGGCTCCGCGTTGCGAGACGGCAGATTCTCCAGGTTCCGCTCGTAGGCCGTGTAGGCGTCCGGCCCCAGATAGCCATCGGGCCAGATCATGCCGTCGCGCAAGATCAGCAGTAACTGATAGTTCTTGAGCAGGTCGGCGGAAATGCGCTCGTAGTGGATGGTGTAGTCGACCGGGATATTCAGCTCGTGGAAGACCTTGTCCAACGCCACCCGGATGTAGTCGGAGTTATGGTAGCGATCGCCGATCAACGCCAGCGCGCGCGGTCCGGAGCCGTCGCCGGCCGGAACTTTGTCCTGGGAGCCGGCCGACTCGCGCCCTGAAAAGCCCAATACGCCGCCGGTGGCGAACAGCCCGGCGTTCCTCACTAACGTCCGTCGTGACAGCTTGATGCCTGGAAGGTTCATGGTCTCTCATCCTCAATGGAATCTCGTGTTGATAGTCGAGCGGCGGTTCGGCGAAGTTAGATACCTTCCCTTCACCGCCAGGGATGCGCACGCGAGCCGTCGCCCGCCGGCCGTCCATGACCGGCATCGCCATGCGCGCCCACACCTGCAATCGGCGCGCTTTCCCGCCCCGACGCGGGCGTTAATTCATCCCGTGCGCTAAGGGCGCCGGTCCTGCCTCCGGAACAAAAGTCAGGCACACCGGAGCCCCTAGCTCCAAGTTCTGGTTCGCGGGCGTCAAATGCCCGTTGGCCGGATCGATCGTAAAGACAACCATGTTATTGGAGTCCTGGTTCGCGGCGATAAGATATTTGCCCGATGGGTCGATGACGAAATTGCGCGGCGTCTTTCCTTCGGTCGAGATATTCTGCACAGGGGTTAACTTACCCGTGGTTTTGTCTATCTGGAATTCCGTGATGGTGTTCTGACCTCGATTGGAAGCGTAAAGAAACCGCCCCGACTTATCGATGTGTATCTCCGCCGAGGCGTCTTCCCCCGAATATCCCGCCGGAAGCGTGGAGATGGTTTGAATCACCGTCAGGGCCCCGGTCTCGCGATCATAAGAGAACGCCACCACGCTCGAACCCATTTCGCACACCGCGTAGGCGAATTTGCCGTCCGGCGCAAAAGCGAAATGACGCGGGCCCAGGCCCGGATTCACCGCAACGTAGGCCGGATTGTTGGCGCTGAACGTGCGCTTCGCCTCGTCGATCCGATAGATGAGAATGCGATCGAGCCCGAGGTCGGGCACAAACAGAAAATGGTTGTCGGGGGAAACCACAACCTCGTGCGCGTGCGGCCCTTCCTGGCGCCTGGGATTGGCGCTGGAGCCGTGGTGCTGATCGAACCAAGTCATCGCGCCGATGCCTCCGTCCTTCAGAATGGCGTACGAGGCCACACTTCCGCTTCCATAGTTAGCGACAAACAGGATCCTTCCCAACTTATCGATCGCCAGGTGACACGGACCGCTGCCGCCTGAAGACACGCTGTTGAGA
>JASHOC010000046.1 GCA_030041305.1 Acidobacteriaceae bacterium | reverse complement strand
ACATCCGGGCAGGTCATCCCTTGGGCGACCAAAAGCACGCCATGCAAGCGGTGATCATAGCGGGACTCCCCGGAACGTCGGATCTCATCCTGCAACCCAAGAGCCACGGTTGTGGCCTCGGCAATGCGAAGCGCTCTCATGTACATCATGAAAGCACAATCCTTAATTATACGCAATTACTTATGTCGTCGCGTTTAACTCGTTATACCCATGACGAGCGGAAGGAACGCACCGCCAGCAATCTAAACTGGCGCCAGAAGCGAGCGTAGTAGTGGGGTCGCCGGGGCCCTGCGAAGGTCGCTCCAAGTACCGTGTTGAACCACCTGTCCGCGCTCCAACACTATTGCCGATTCAGGGCAGAGGCGCATCAGCACTTCGGATTGGTGATCGACGGCGATCATGCTAAAGCCGACGGTTCTGCTCCAGAAAATCAGGTCGTCAATCAGCTCGCGTACCAGTTGGCGGTCGAGGCCCGCAAACGGCTCGTCAAGCAGCACAAGCGGCGGCTTGCGCGCCAGCATCCGAGCCAAGGCAACACGACGCGCTTGCCCGCCCGAAATGTGCGCAGCGGAAGCGTCCCAGAGCGGTGCGAGCTTCAGGCGCTCTCTCAGCGTTGCGATCCAGGAGACGCATTCCGGGTCGGGCATTTCATGCTTCGGCACACCGAATGTCACGTTTTCGCGCACGCTGAGATGGGGAAACAGGCTAGGTTCTTGCGTGAGATAGCCGACCCGCCGTTGATGCAAAGGAAGAGACGGAGGGAAGAGGCGCAGGTTCCCGAGATCGATGTGGCCGTCGTCCGGCTGCTCGACGCCGGCGATGCACGCGAGCACTGTGCTTTTGCCCGCGCCCGAAGCACCGAACAAACCCACCGATTGCGCAGCGCCGAGCCGCAGCGAAAAGCGAACGGCGAAATCACGGCGGTGCTTGGTGAATTCGGCGTCAAACATAGCTTCGACGCTGCGCCAAAACGTGTGCCAGCCACGGGAGCGGCAAAGCCACCGCCAGGAAGATAACCAACAGCGGCATTACTGCGGGCAAGCCAAAGCTTTGCAGATCCACCCAGAGCTGTACTGGCATACCGGAAGGATAATACGCAGTGACCACAACAGCGCCGAATTCTCCGACCGCACGAACCCACGCGATGCTCAGCGCAACGGCGAGGCCCAAACGCGCCAACGGCAGCGTGACTCTGAAAAAGACCTTTATCGGAGTGAGCCCCAGCAAAGCAGCCTGCTTTTGTAACATGGGCGGAACAGCGTCCAAGGCCGCGACTGCACCGAGAACAAAATAGCCCATGCCCACGTATACTTGCGTGGCTACGAAAGCCGAGGCGCTGTTGGTCATGGCCACCCCCCAGCGATTCAGCAGTCGACCAACGCTACCGTAGGGGCCAAATGCCAAAGTGAAAAGAATGCCGAGGGCGAGGGGCGGCACCAGAATTGGGATCAGCATGGCCGCTTGCCACAGAAGCCGTTCCATAGCCTTGCATTGCGCGATGTAGGCAGCCATCGGCGTGCCGATGGCGACCACAATCAGCATCGCGGCCGTGGTGAGCACCAAGGATACACGTACCGATAAGAGCGCCGGACCGCGCACCGCCGCGTCCCATTGCCACGCACCGATGTGCGCGAAAAGCGCTGAAAGCGGATAGAGCAGCACCAGCGCAAATACTGCTGCCCCGATGCGCGCGATCATGCGGCGACTAGCAATCACTCGTGAAGCGTGGAAGCACCGCCCGGCGGTTCGTAATCGTAGCGCCCGAAAATTGATTGCGCTTCGCTTCCCTTCAGCCATTGGACGAATTCAACAGCCCCTTTGTAATTCGGAGAATCGCTCAGAGCCGCGGCGTAATAGATCAACGGCTCAGGATAGTACGTCTTGCCGCCGAAAGTGAGGCGCAAGCTTGGATTTTCCTGCTGCACGCGCTGTGAACTGAGGTTGATTTGGCGCGGCAAGGAGAAATAGGGAAGATGAAACGGGCCCGGCTGAATCTTATAGGCCGAAGACGCGTCAAGCTCGCCGCTCTGCAACCGGACTAGAACGGTCGGCTCGCTGAATATCTGCTCGGCGTTGATTGTTGGGCCGAGCGTCTTCTCGATCAGATCCGGCTGATGGTACATTTTTGCCGCCAGCATCATCGTGAAAATAATGTTTCGCCCCTGCGGGTCCGCCACCGGATCCGTGCGTCCGAAGCGCAAGCCTGGTTGCTCCAAAACCTTCCACCATTCGGATCTTCCCTTGGCCGCAGCTCCAAACTGCGATGCGAAGCGACTCTTCGGGCTATAGGCAATCACCATCTCTGTGTGCGCAATGGCCTCGGCGAATTTGGCTTTGTCCGAGCGCAGCACCGTCATCATAGGACCAGGCGTGGCGGAAATGAACACATCCGGCCGGATGCTGCCGCCGACGATCAACGCCGCCAGCGCGTCCGATCCTTGCGCGCGTCCGTGCATATCCAAATGCAAATCGCTGCGGACGGCAGTCTTTAGAGGGCCCTCCATCATGGAGCCCATCGAACCGGCATAAGCGACGTCCAAAATCGCCAGCGCAGCGGCCGACACGCGGTAGGGGAACGAAGCGGCGCCGATGGCCACAAGCGCAAGGCTGCCGCTGGCGGCTGCAAATTCCCTTCTCGTGAATCTTTCGGATGTGTCTGCCATGGTCCCTCTGAAGAACGGACAAACGGGCCTGCGCGACGCGACATTACGATTTAATATGACTCATATCGTTAGTGTCAAACAAGTCTTGTCGACCTAGGGAGGATACACACTGGAGCTGCGAACGCGGTTCCAAAAGGGATCCGCATCCACCGACTGCACGTCCTCCGATCGCGTCCTTCTCCCCTGGCGGTCGCGGGCGAGCACGCGGAAGCGTAGCTCGCCGAAATGGAAGAGATCGCGCCGCCGGGCGGCGCCGCAGCCGCGGCAGCAGAGCCAAAATTGCGCCCCGGGGGGCGGGGACGGGAGTCGGGGATGGGCTGGAAGCCATGGATTCACCCTCTAGTCTTCAGGGAAAAGGCGACGGAACGAGTGTAGAGGCGACTTTCCAAACGAAGAGTCGAGCTCCGGAATCGCCATTTGAGATTAATCGCAGCTTGGTTCACGTCGGGGTGTGTTGTCTTTGCCACATTTTCGCCAGGCGCCCCAATTTCTCCATTGCCGATTTCGAGTAGAAATCAGTGTCGCTGAGCGACTTCGCAGGATCAGAAAGTGACACGGCCACCGACCGTCGGAGCAAAGTTGCTGTTGTGCAAATAGGGGACGCCGGGACCGTGAGGAAGAGCGATAGCCAGACCGCCGGTCACGTAGGAATACGCAAGTCCGGCAAAACCGTCGAAGCGCTTGGTGAAGTGGTGATCGCTATAGAGCGACGCCTCATTGAGGGTGCCCGCGCAGGAACTGCGCATATTGCCGGGCACGCAGGTCGATGGAATGCGGAAGTCGTTCTGCACTTGCTCATAAAAGGAGAGAGTAACGTCGGTTTTGGCGTCGTAGGAGTATTTCACGCCCGTCCACCAGATATCCACGAGCTTGGTCGAATCGAGGTTGTTGTCTTCCACGCCGCTCAGTACATAGCCGCCCTGATCGCTGGCGCCAACGCCCAACGGGTTGTCGGGGTTAGCCTGCCGGATGAATTCGTAGCCGACATAGTACTTGAATTGTTCTCCGGTGTACTTGAAAGTGCCCATGATGGCTCTGTTGTCGGTCACGATGCCATACAGGGTGTTTGTCGGATCGAGCAGATTGGCTCCGGTGATGGAGGTTAGATCGATGCTGTCGGTGTTGTACTCATAGCCTGAGGTCAGAGGCGAACTCAGGCTCGTGGGCCCGAGCAAGGGGTTCACAATGCTGATCGCATCGCTGTAACGCTGGTAGACGACATCGCCGGAGACTTTCGTGTTGCCTGCGCCGATGTCGAATCCGTAGGCGGTGTTGTGCGGCTTTAGCGGCTCGCAGGAGGCGGCAATCCAGGTGTTTCCTACAGCTGCTGCGGCCGCGTAGCAGCCGGCAGTACCATCGGCGAACTTACCCATCGCGGCGAAGTGGGCCGGGCCAAAGGCGATGCGGTACTTGACGGCATCGTCCCAGCGGGTGTTCTCAGTATCGCCGCCGCCGGCCATCGTGCCGTTATACCCGATGTACGAAAAGGCATAGGCGCCTGCGGCCGGATCGTAGAGGAGCATCACATCGGTGCCGAGGGAGCGCTGACGGCCGAAGGTTAGCGTGCCGAAATTGGTGGACGATAAACCGCCATAGTATTCGTCATTGAAGGGTTGGCCCGCGCGCGCGCCGTCGATGGCTTCGGAATACTCGCTCCGGTCCAGGCCGTTGTCATCGATGTCAGTGCGGGACGCGTTGGAAAGCTGGCCGGACTGCGGATCGACGCCGGTCGAAGCGTTGAATACAAAGGACCAGCCATTCCAGCCATGCAACGGTATCTTGCCCCTGACGCCGAAACCCGTCTGCGACAGGTTATCCGGTTCGACGAGGAATCGCGAGGTGCTGGCGTTTCGGTTCACTAGAGTCGAGCCTTCATAGTTATACGGGCTTTGCGGTAAGCCGTGGCTGACCCAGCCGGCGCCGACGTCAAACGCACCGTACACCGTGACGCCGTGCCAGGTGAGCGCGCAATCGGTGGCGGCAGCCTCGTGGCCGCTCGCGCAGGCGTCGGGGGTGGGTGGATCCGCCGGAGCCGGCTCGCGGGTCTGGACCTGGTTGAAACCTGCCATCCCAGTGACGTTCAAGTTGGCCAACTCGATGCCGCGGGTCTTGAAGGCGGCCGCAGAAAACTTCACGAGATCATCGCCCGGCAGCAGCGAGAACTTGTATACGCCATCTGCGCTGGTCCTTTCCTCGACCGACTGGCTCGTGCCTAAATTTGCGGGCGTGACCGAAACATTTGCGACCGCGCCATTAGACGGATCGGAGGCGGACAGCGCCTGAGCCCGGACGCTGGGCGACGGCGCAATGAACAGAGCGGCGAAGAGAACGGGAGTGGGAAGGGGAATCCAGGACGGAATCCGGAGATAGCGGCTGAGCACAGGGATTACGACAGCCTCACGCGAATTAGATCTCTTCGCAGAAAACAGAAACGTGTGTCGAAGAAAGCAGTACTTGAGCATTAAATCTCCAGGGGGGCTGCGTGATTTGGCGAGAATACCGGTGGGCCGGTGCTCAACGGAGACCGAACCGTTCGGTGGGAAGCATCTGCGAGCCCGTTGTATTATCGAATTTATATGTTTCAAATCATATCGTCAACAAGTCGGCCAACGATCTAGGCAGTGTCTGACGAATCCCGGGCGCTCAAAATCGGAAGGAGCAGGGGCCTGAAGGTCCCTGACTGAAGTCCTAACCCGGCGTAGCCGGAACCAAAGAGGTCCACAGCTATGATGGGCTGTGGACATCGAGCTTCTGACGCAACGGTATGCGGCTCAGATTTCCGGAGTTCTGAGTTGCTGGGATAGGGTGCTGATTTTCGGTACGCTGCCGAAGATCTGCTTTGCCGCCGGAATGACCTCGTATCTGTACGAGCGCAAGGTGAGG
>JASHOC010000346.1 GCA_030041305.1 Acidobacteriaceae bacterium | reverse complement strand
CTGGACGCGTATCTCGATGAGTTCGCGTTCCGCTTCAATCGTAGAAAGTCGCGCCGCCGGGGAATGCTGTTCTACCGGCTGCTGGAGAACGCCCTGGTCACAAAACCATCCCGCTACCGGCCATCGCGAGCAAACGCGCCCACCGGAAAGCACAACCAGTAGTGGTTACTGTACTAAGGGAGCTACCCCACTTTCCTCAATTCACTGGCATGGCGTGCGTGTGCCGGCGGAGATGGACGGCGTTCCCGGCCTGAGTTTTCGCGGGATTGCGCCGGGCGAGACTTTTGTCTACCGCTTTCCCATTCGCCAGAACGGGACCTACTGGTACCACAGCCACTCTGGTTTTGAGGAGCAGACCGGCCTGATCGGCGCTCTTGTCATCGAACCGCGAGGCAGCGATCCAATTGCATGCGACAGAGAATACGTGGTGCTGCTCAGCGATTGGACGGATGCCAATCCGGAAGCGATTTACAGCAACCTCAAGGAGGACAGCGAGTATTACAACTTCCATCGCCGCACGGCAGCCACGTTCTTTTCCGGCGTGCGCGCTCAGGGGCTGCGGAGGACGGTCGCCGACCGCCTGATGTGGGGAAGAATGAACATGACCCCCACGGATATTTCCGATGTCTCCGGCTACACCTTTCTCCTGAACGGAAGTCCTCCCGACTCAAACTGGACCGGACAATTCCGGCCCGGCGAGAGGATCCGGCTTCGCTTCATCAACGGCTCGTCCGACACGTTCTTCGATGTCCGGATTCCGGGGCTCACCATGAGTGTCGTGGCCGCCGATGGCAACGAACTGGAGCCGGCGCCAGTGGATGAATTTCGCATGGGCGTGGCCGAAGTGTACGACATCATCGTCCAGCCCAACCAGGAAACGGCATACACAATCTTTGCGCAGTCCGAAGACCGCAGCGGATACGCGCGTGGAACGCTGGCGCCAAGGCCTGGAATGCAGGGCCCGATCCCGCCGATGGACATTCGCCCCGAACGAACCATGGTCGATATGGGCAGGGGCGGAATGGCTGGAATGCGGGGAATGAAAGACATGCCGGGGACGGGCATGTCGAGCATGGGTCCGGAAATGGCTCCAGCAAATTCTCGACCCACAACCAGTCATTCGACGCCGGAGATGGCCGGCAAGGAGAACAGCTTGGGAACCACCCCGTTCCCGCAGCCCTGGACCGACACGCAGCGGCTCATCTCTTCGCCCCGGACGGAGGAGCCAAGCAAGCTGGAGCCGTCCAACCCGGTTCACCTTCATCTCGGGCCGCGGGTGGACATGATCTCCGCCCACGTGACCGAGCGGCTGAGCGAAGCGGGCGATGGCCTGAATGGCGCCGGCCGGAAGGTGCTGACCTATGCCGACCTGCGCGCTCGATATCCCGGAGTGGATGGACGGCCGCCTGTAAAGGAAATCGAGCTGCACCTCACCGGCAACATGGAGCGATTCATCTGGGGATTCAACGGCGAGAGGTCTTCCCCGGCCGAGCCCATCGAGCTGAAGCTGGGCGATCGCGTCCGTTTTGTGCTGATCAACGACACGATGATGGAGCATCCCATTCATCTGCACGGCCTGTGGAGCGAGCTTGAGAACGGGCAAGGCGAATTCAATCCTTACAAGCACACCGTGATCGTCAAGCCGTCGGAGCGTGTCAGCTGGCTGGTAAGCGCAGACACGCCGGGGCGTTGGGCCCTCCACTGTCACCTGCTCTACCACATGGAAGCCGGAATGTTCCGGACGGTGATGGTGTCATGATGCTTCGGCCAAACATCTGGTTCGGCCTGAATCTGCTGCTGGCATCGGTCATCGCCACGAGCACTCTCTTGTCGCTGGCGAGCCTGCATGCGCAGATGCCGAGCGATCCGCAGCAGGCGGGAACCGCAGCACAAGCGACCGGCGCCGAACCGTCTATGATGGAGGACCGAATCCTGGCGCACGCGTTCTTCGATCAGCTTGAGGGCCGCGCCAGCTCCGCCGGCGGCGAGTTTCGCTGGGAGGGCGAGGGCTGGCTTGGGGGCGACCTCAACCGGCTCTGGATCAAGTCGGAAGGCGTCGACGTAAACCGCACGGTCAGGGACGGCGATCAGGAGTTTCTTTACGACCGGCCGATTCCGCGCCTCCGCTATTTTGACCTGCAGGCGGGAGTCAGAGCCGATTTGGATTCCAGTCCGCAGCGCGCCTGGGCCGCGCTCGGCATCGAAGGGCTGGCGCCGTATTCTTTCGAACTTTCGCCGACGCTCTACATGCGTAACGGGGGCAATATTGCCGGGCGCATTGAAAGCTACTACGACTTGCGGCTCACCCAGCGACTCGTCCTTCAACCCGAGATCGAATTCAACCTTTACAACAAGGACGATCGCAGCCGGGGCATCGGTTCGGGGCTTTCCGGGATCGATACCGGGCTCCGGCTGCGGTACGAGTTCAGCCGCAAGTTGGCGCCGTATGCCGGTTATGCCTACAACGGCGAATTTGGCGACACCGCAACCTACGCAAAGCAGTCGGGCGAAGCCGCGCACGATTCGAGTTTCGTCTTCGGAATTCGAGTCTGGTACTGAATCGCGGCGAGGAAATCGCCAGAGAGCGAGAGAACGCAATGCTGAAGTACGTCCTAGGCTTCGTTGCCGGGATGGTTGTTGTTCTGCTGGCCGCGTTCCTTTGGGTGCGGTTTGGCTTCATCAACCCACAGGCCGATATTCCCGAAAACGCTTTGGAAAAGGGCATCGCGACGCCTGCCCTAGATGCTGCGGTGGACCGGCGCGCGCCCGACACCACCAACCCCATTCAACCCACCGAAGACAATTTGCAGGCGGGCATGAAAATCTATCAGGCGAACTGCGCCAGCTGTCACGGCGATATTCAACAGCCGGACGGAATGCTCGTAGGCGCGCTCCATCCGCGGGCGCCTCAGTTTCTATAGCGGTTCTCCAATTGGTGTAGAGCAGAACCTCGAAAGTTGAGTGGCGTTTTTCCCAAGAAAACGCCACCTGGCACGCCCCTCAAAACTCCACGGGAATTGGAGAACCGCTATAGCCGCGGCTAGTCGAGGATAGATTGAGTCCACAATCTGGAGATTTCCTCATGAAGCCGAATTTGCCTGCCGAACCCGCCGCTCATGAGCCTTGGTATCAATATGGGGTCATGTTCCTCTTCTTTGAAATGGCGGTGGCCATCGCCGTGTGCGGTTACTCGCTTTATCTCACCTTCCACGGCCTCGGAGGATTTCCAGGCAAGCATTGATGCAAAGAACATGACCGCGGAGATTTGTGCATCTCCACCCTTGCGGCAAAAACAAATACGCCGCGCCCCGGAGGGCCCCCAGATGAGGCGCCCACAAAGGAATGGGCGCCCACAGGATGGGCGCCCACTTGGAAACAAAAGCAAGCGGTCAGAGACCTAGAACTCGTACTTAACCGCCATCTGCATAATGCGCGGAGCGTTCGCTGAAGTCACGATCCCGAAGGCGGAAGGATTGGAGAAATTTCCGCCGGGATTGTCGAACTGGGCGTGATTGAAGAGATTGAAAGCCTCGGCGCGGAACTGGAAGGTGTTTCTTTCGTGGATATTGAAATCGCGCAGCAGCGCCATGTCCGTGTTGTTCAAGCCGGGACCGTGGAAGAACCTGCGGCGCGAAGTTCCGAACGTGCCGAGATCTTCATGGGTAAAGAGGGCGGTGTTGAAGTATGCCTGGCCGGAGCGCGGATTGTGGTTGCCGGCAAGATGGCCGGGGGTGTAATTGGGCTCATCCACGCCGCCGGTGCCCACCAGGGAGTAGTCATCGTTTTCGGAAATACCCACCGGGGTTCCGGTTGCAAACTTGGTGATGCCGGAAACATTCCAGCCCCCGGCGACCTTGTTCGCCCAGCTGTGGGCTTGGGTCAGCATGTCAAAGGGCAAGTGAATGGTGTAGCTGCCTACGAAATACTGCGTGAAATCGAAATTGGAAAGACCGTAACTGAGACTCGGGTTCAGAACATTGGTGACATCGGTCAATCCGGAGCCATTGTCGAACGAACGACCATAGGTGTAGCCGAGCAGAACGTTCCACAGCTTGCTGGAATGTCTCAGGTTCAACTGCAATGAATTGTAGTTGGACATGGCGACGGAGGCCATATATCCATTGCTGCCCAGGTTGATGCCGAAGGGTGAGCGCGTGCTGTTGTACATAGTCCCGTTCGCGGCAGTATAGACGTTCTGCTCGCCGTAGGGACCGCAGGTGGGCGAGCCTGGAGCTACGTCGCTGGGCTGGCTCAAGCTGAGGCATAAAGCGGGATTGCCGGGATTCGCCTCCTCGGAAGTCATCAGATGGCGGCCCTGGCTGCCCACGTAATCTGCGCTCAACACCGTGTTTCCGCCAAGGGCGCGTTGAATGCTCAGGTAGTAGCTTTCCACATAAGGAATGACATCGTTCGGTTTGAGCAGGGCGGAGCCGCTGATAGGTTCGACCGACGCCCAGTTAAAGGTGGTGTCGGGGTTCGACCTGGAGACGTCGGTGGGCGGCCAAGCGAATGGGAACGGAGTGGGAATCGGAGCCAGGTTGGCGGAGTCGATAAAGGGTCTAGACAAGAGCACCGTGTAGGAACTGTCGTAGAAGTCGCCGTATGGGGCGTCGCCCACTTCGATAAATCCAGATTCATCCTGGATATTGGTGTAGAAGACGCCGAAGCCGCCGCGGATGCTCATCTGGTTGCCGCCGGAGAGTTTGCCGAGGAAGCCCTCCCGGGAGCTTGGTTCATAGGCGAAGCCGATGCGCGGCCCAAAATTGTGATAACGGGTTGGCGCCAGGGTTCTCGGCACTCCCGGGTCACCAGGCACGAGGTATCCCGTAGGCGCGCCGGGGAAGACGACCGACTGCACTCCAGGTATCGCGGTCTCAAGTTTGTTGGTGGCGTCATACCAGGGCTGCATGATCTCCCACCGCAGGCCGTAATTCAACGTCAGATTGGGGAACACTCTCCAGGAGTCTTCGGCATACGCGCCAACATAGTTGCTGCGCGTATCGAGCAGTTGCAAGGAGGCCTGGATAAAGCCGCCGATATTATCCACATCGCCCAGCAGGTAATCGGCAAAATCGAGGCCGGTCTCGGCGCCGTTGAATGTGAACTGACCGTTCACCGCATAGTTGTTGCGCTCCATGATCTGGTCGTAATGGTAATTGGCGCCAAATTGAAATGTATGCGTGCCCACGACCTTCATGTAGTTGTCGAGCCACTGGAACGTGTTGTCGAAATGGGCCTGGGTTTCGACGGGATTGCCAAAGGTGAAGTTGTTGAAGCTGACGTTGGGTACGCCCTCGATTGAGGGATCGATATCGCCGATGCCGCCGTTAACCCACGGCGTCACAAATCCCAGGTCGGACAGCGGCACGGGCGCGTCGGTGGGATGGTTGGTGTGGTTCGCGCTGCGCATGTAGGTGAAGCGAAAGGTGTTGACCTCATTATTCTTGAAGGTCGTGGTCAAGCCCAGGTTGGCCATTTGCGCCCGGCTGCTGGTGATCCCGGGAAACCCCGGCGCCGTGTTGAGGACGGCTGAGCTTACGTTGGTTACGCCACCATATGGATTGTTGACGCTGTCGTTATCGAGAAAGTAATAACCAAACACGGCGCCAATGCGGGTATTCACGTCAACGCGGCCCGCCTCTTTGTAGTCGCTCAGTGTCTGCGAATACGCCGAGGTCTCGTAGAAAGGCTCCCCCGATTCCGTAGTATTCGAGGCGGGAATATATTTCACCATGCCGGCGGCGGCGGGGTCGATAGCGGACGTCGGAATGGTTGCGTTGGGCAAGACGCAAGCGCTGGAACTGGCGCATCCGGGTGTGTAATAGGGCTCGCCTTGGGTCACTGTATAGCCGAGCTTGCTGGAAAGATAGCTGGCCCATCCGGGCTGACTCACCGCGCCCGTCAGTAAGCTTGCCTGATCCGTCAGGTTGCCGGTCAAGTCGGCGGCGGTGTAATCCGGGTAATTTGTGGTCGCTCCCACGGTTTGGTTGGTGCCCTGGAAATCGCCGAAGAAGAATACCTTGTTCCTTTTGATAGGACCGCCAAAGGTGCCGCCGTAAATATTCTGATCGAAAGCGCCGCGTTTGCCCTGGGCGTAGTAGTTCGCGGCGTCGAGGTCGGTGTTGCGGAAGAATTCGAAGGCCGAACCGTGGAACGTGTTGGCGCCGCTCTTGGTGACCACGTTCACCTGGCCGCCGCTGAAGTTGCCATATTCGGCGTCGAAGTTATTGGTGATGATGCGGAACTCGGCGATGGAATCGAGGTTGGGAATGATGGCCGCGCCGTTATTGACGCCGTCGTTCACGTCGCCGCCGTTCACCATGAAAGCGTTCGACGCTTCGCGTCCGCCGTTAATCGACACGTTGCCCGGGTTTAAGTCGCCGGAAACTCCGCTGCTGTTGCCCTCCGTGGTTGCGTTGTAGGGCGAGACTCCCGGCTGCAGCGCCAGCAAGTCGGTATACGACCTGCCGTTCAATGGCACCGCAGTAATCTTCTGGCTCTCAATCACCTCGCCCAGTTGCGTGCTCTGCGTCTCAATCTGCAGCGCGTTGCTCGTCACGGAGACTGTGTTCGTGACCTGGCCAAGCTGCAATTTGATGTCGGCGCGCACCGCGGAGTTCGCATCGATTTTGATATCGGTTTGTCGAAAGGTCTCAAATCCTTGCTGAGACGCGGAGAGGGTGTAGGCGCCGACGGGCAGAGCGGTGAAGCTGTAAAAGCCGCTGCTATCTGTAACCACGGCCTGCCGCACGCCGGTTTCCTGATTCAAGGCGACAACGGTGACGCGTGGCATGACCGCGCCGGTCTGGTCGGTCACGGTTCCGGAGATGGAGCCGGTGATGGCCGCATAGGCGGAAACAACCAGCACAAACGCCATCGTAAGCGGGACGATGGCGTGAGAAATGTGCTTCGAGCGCAATCTGTTCATCATGGTGAGCAATCTGCTCATTCGTAAGGCCCTCCTGAGAAGAGTTTTGTGGCTGCCGGTCACGCAGTTTCGATTTCAGGGCAATCATGCAATTTGTTCTAGAGGTGGAATCTGGAAAGTTGCCGTGACGGTGACTGCAATCGGGCTTAAGCGAACATCCATGGCATAGCCGCGGTTTGAGATGTGAAGGCGCCACGGCATTTCTTGTTGATTCTCGGATGTTTGCAGTTCGATTATAATCAACGAGTAAGTTTGAATGCAAATTGCGCCGGCGTCCAGGGACAATTGGCGCCGGTTTATCTAGGTTATTTGTCTTATACGTGCAATCCGCCTCATGGACCTGCAGCCGCGGGCGGCCAGATTTTGTGCGTTGGATTACGATGCCACCAGGTCAATGCGCGAGGCCCAGGGGCCCATTCATGTCCATCAGCCGAAGGTTGGTTTTGCAGGGGTTGGCGCTGGCTCCGTTGTCGCGGGCGGCGGCGAGCCCGGTATGTGCGGGGGAGAAGCTGCCTGCGCACACCGTCGAGGATGCGGAGGTGTTCCGCGTCAGGGTGAACAAGCGCGGCAACTGGACGATTGTGCGCCTGAAGACGAGCGGCGGGGTGACGGGGATCGGCGACGCGTCGCAGAGCTTCAACGACGACCAAACCCTGGTTTACGTGAAGCAGTTTGCCGGGTTGCTGCGGGGGCAATCGATCTTCGCCGCGGAGTGGCTGCGCAAGGCGACGGCGGCGACAGTCGCCGCACAGGGCAGAGCGGCAGCGATGGCCGCGAGCGCCCTGGAGCAATGCCTGTGGGACATTCAGGGAAAGGCGATTGGGGTTCCCACGCATGACCTGTTCGGCGGGCGCATTCAGGAGCGCATTCGGATGTACGCCAATATCAACCGCTCGACAGAGGAGCGGACGCCGGAAGGTTTTGCGCGCATGGCGGAGAAGGCGGTGGGAGCGAGTTTCGACGCGGTCAAGCTGGCGCCGTTTGACGAGATGCCGGAGGGGTTGACCGAGGAAGCGGAGGTGGAGCGGTTTACGGCGCGCGGCATTGCCTGCGCCAGGGCGGTGCGGCAAACGATTGGGCCGAAGCGCGATCTGCTGGTGGATGTTCATAGCCGCATGGACCTCGAAGATGGTTTGGATCTGGTGCGGCGCTTTGAGCCGCTGAAGCTCTACTGGATTGAAGAGGTGACGCCGGCGAAGCCGATCGAGAACCTGGCCCAGATCAACCAAGCGGCGAGGATGCCAACGGCGGGCGGCGAATCGATTTACGGGGTGCGAGGATTTTATCCGTATATCAAGGGCGAAGCCGTGGACATTGTGATGCCGGACGTCAAGGTTTGTGGCGGCATGATCGAGCTGAAGAAGATTGCGGGATTAGCGGAAGGCGCGGGGCTGATCGCGTCGCCCCATGGGCCGGCGAGCCCGGTGGGGAATTTGGCGGCGGCGCATGTGATCGCGACGGTGACGAACTTCAATATTCTGGAGTTCTCGTATGGAGAAGTTCCGTGGCGCGCGGAGCTGCTCGATCCTCCGGAGGAAGTTGTGGACAGCGCCCTGGTGCTGTCAAATCGTCCCGGACTGGGTCATGATCTGAACGAGAAGACGGCGGCGAAGTACGCGGTGTCGTGAATCAGAAAGAAGGTGGGCGTCTTGTGGGGCACGTGTCGCGTAATGCTCTGGCCGCGCGCTAGTCTTCAAGTGGCGGATGCGGAGAGAGGTCGCTGGGAAATGCGCCGGCAACGACCTCGCGGAGAAAACGGACCACGGTCATTTCGGCCCAATGCTTGTCGTCCCCTTGATCGCGGGAGAGAAAGGCGCAGTGGCCACCGTAGCGGGTCTGGACGAAGACGATGTGGGGGTTGGCGAGCAGGCGGGCGCGGGTTTCGGGGAAGAGGCGAATGAAGGGATCGTCCTGCGCGCAAAGAATCAGCGCAGGAATGGCGATGCGATCCACCACGCGGGCGCTGGCGGCGCGAAAGTAATAATCGTCGGCGTCGCGGAAGCCGCAATAAGGGGCTACGATCTTGTCGTCGAACTCGCGGATGGAGCGGATGGGGCCGATGCCTGCAGCCTGATAGATGCCGGGAAATAACGCCGCCTTGCGCCGAAAGCGCCGCATGAGGCCGCGCAGGAAGCGCGCCTCGTAGAGGCGGTTGGCGGGCTCGTGCAGAGCATCGGCGCCGGCGGCCAGGTCGATGGCGGGACACACTGCGGCCACGGCCACGAGCGGCGGTTGTTTGCCCCACTCGCCGGCAAGCTTGAGCGCCAGGTTGCCTCCCATGGAATAGCCGACGAGCGCGATGTTTTCGAGTCCCATTTGCGCGCGAAAATGGCGGACGACCGCGCCCACGTCGGCCGAAAGGCCGGAGTGATAGAGGGTGGGCGTGAGCGCCTCAGAGCCGCAACAGTTGCGCATATTCATGCGCACCACGTTCATGCCCGCATGAAAAGCGCGCGCGGCGACGCCCCGTATGTAACCCGAATCGGAAGAGCCTTCGAGGCCATGAATGACCACCACGGTTAGCCGCGTGGCGCGCACTGCGGCCGGCTGCCAGTGGCAATGGCAGAGCACCCGGCTGCCATCGGCGGGGTCGACCTCGACTGTTTCTTGTTCGGTGGGCAGCCGAAAGGGTGGACGGGGATAAAAATTGCCGACAATCGTCTGCAAATGCGCATTCGATAAGCCCCGACGGGGCTGGAAGGAGGTTAACCACGCGGGCAGATCGCAGGCGCGGGGAGCCGACGTAAGCGCTCGGATCGTCGTCAGCCTCGCCGAGGGCAGATCGCAGGCGCGGGGAGCCGACTCCGGATTTTTCTTCGCCGCCGGGTTCTCTTGGGTTTCCGGGATCACGCAGACTCGGTAAAAATCGACGCGCGGATGATCGCGGCCGGAACAAATTCGGAACGCCGGGAGATGGAACCGCCACCGTCGCCGCGGCGGCTAACTCACCATCTATAACTTAGCATAACGAAATTATTTAGCCGAAAGTTTTGCTTCGGGGATGTTTTCCCTCGACAGCAGAAGGGGAAGTGTTCCAGCAGAAGGCGGCGAGCGGTGCGAAGGTCCAGGCGGCGCCGCCCTTACCGGGCATCACTTTTTCGCCGGCATTTTTCCGGAACAAGCTATCGGCCGGATAGGGCAAATGTCCCGGCTGCAGTTAGGCTTTAAGTATTAGCAGTGAACCGGGCGTTTGCCCCTCCCTGGCTGAGTCATTCCGGTTGAAAATAATCCACACTGTTTTCCCTGTGGTCGCTTGTTTCCTGAAATTCCCGACGGAAACCGCCAACACGGCGCCAACGTACCGACTTTCAAATTGTGGGCGGAAGTAGCCGGACGGGCTATTCAAAGTCGAAACCAGAGATACTGTGTCATTCGGGTTCAGCGGACGGTCGCCGCTTCTTGCCATCCCAACAGTCCAAGGCTTTTCGTTGGGGAACCCGGCTTCCTGGGGTCACGTGGAATTGAGCGTGCGGCTTCGAGACACGCCTTCTCTGGCTTCGCGGTAGCTGAACACAATCGTATTTCCCACTTCGGAGGTCCCAATGCGTAAACTGTTTTCCGCATCTCTCCTGCTGGTTGTTGCTGCTTTTTCAGCAAGCCTGCACGCCCAGACCGTCGACACCGCCATCGTGGGCATCATCACAGACAACTCCGGGGCAGTCATTTCGGGGGCCAAGGTGACCGCCACCTCGGTAACCACGGGGGTCGCAAAATCGGTGGTGACCGCGGCTACGGGCGAATACACCATCAACTACCTGCTTCCCGGCTCGTATAACATTGCGGTCACGGCCAATGGGTTCACCACAACCCAGCGGCAGGGAATTGAGGTGCAGCTCAGTCAACAGGCAAGGGTCAACTTCCAACTGCAGGTTGGGGCGACCACGGAGCAGGTGGTTGTTCAAGGAGAGCCGCCCTTGCTGCAGACTCAAGCCTCCTCTCTGGGCACGGTTGTCAACCAGGAGGAGACACAGAACCTTCCCCTGAACGGGCGCAGATTCGACGACCTCGCCATTCTTACGCCGGGCACGACCTCTTACAATCCGGATAATCACACCGAATCAGAGGATGGCGCCAGCGTTCAGTCGTACAGCGAACTACTGGAGTGGGGTCAGACCAACGTGGACGGGGTCACGATGATGGGCGACCGTCACGCGTACGTGAACCTGTATCCCTCCACCGACGCCATACAGGAGTTCGATGTGCTAGCCGGAGACGCCGAAGCGGAATACGTCGGCTCGGCGGGGGACATCACGAACATTCAACTCAAATCGGGCACGAACGGCTTCCACGGGGATGCGTTCGATTACGTTCGCAACACGGCGCTGGATGCGCGCAACTACTTTATACCCGCTCCCTCGCCCAAGCAGGTGTACCGGCAGAATCAGTTTGGCGGGACGCTGGGCGGTCCGATTATCAAGAACCGCACCTTTTTCTTCCTGAGCTATGAAGGGATTCACTCCAACGAGCAACTTGCAGGGCTCAGCGAGGTTCTCACTCCGGCCGAGGTCAACAATGGCGACTTCTCCGCACTATTGCCCGGCATTCAACTGGTGAACCCGTATACAGGTGCGGAGTACGCGAACAATCAGATACCCATCACCACGCCGGCGCAGATGGTGGCGCAGTCGATTTTGCAAAAATACATGCCGGCGTGCAATTATCCTAACCCGACCAGTTGCCTTGCCGTGCCCCAACCCGGCTTCAACTACGCGTATACCTCGGGCGGCGCGGAGGGCGTCAATCAGTTCATCGGGCGGCTCGATCACCATTTGAGCGCGAACGACACGCTCATGGTTCATTTCATGTACGCAAAGCGACACTCGTTTATCACCGAGGGCAATCCGAACTTCAACGATAATGAGTCCCTGCCGATTTACAATGCCGGGCTGCAGTATGTTCACATCGTCTCGCCCCGGTTCGTCAATGAACTTCGCCTGGGGATCGATTTCGAGAGCGATAAGCTGTTTACAACCTATGCGAACACCAACTTCACGGCTGCTTCCATCGGCATCCAGGGCTTCGTCCAGCCTAATGGCCAGCCCTGGCCCCCCTCCGAGGAAGGGTTTCCGTACTTCGCCAGCAACGAACTGATCGATATAGGCAGCGGTTATGGAATCGGACTGGATCAGGGCAAAACCTTTCAGTTGGTTGACAATATGACCTACACGCGCGGCACGCATACTCTGCTCTTCGGCGGAGACGTCCGCAATGTTGTGGACAATGCCGACACCAGCAATACGCCTTACGGGTTCATCATTTTTAACGGCGAGGAGACCGCTTGGAATGGCTCAGGCGCATGTCCCGCCAATAATCCAGCATGCAACAGCGGCAATGAAGGCGGTTTCGACGGGGCGGATTTGATGGAGGGGCTTCCGTACCAAGTCATTTCGCCGGAGGGCGATCCGCTCACCGAGGCCCGGCAATGGCGCATGTTTTATTACGTACAGCACAACTGGAAGGCGACGCACAAGCTGACCATCAACACGGGGATCAACTACTCCTTTTGGTCGCCGCCGAGGGACAATCTGAACACCTCCGAGTCGTTGGACTGGAGCAGCGGAGCCACCAATCCTTTAGATTTGGTGTTGGTGTCCAGCGAAGACTTCAGCCCGTTATGGCACGTTACGGGCAAGGACTTTGGGCCGCGGGTGGGGTTTGCCTATAGCCTGCCGCAGCAGATGGTGATACGCGGGGGGTACGGGATCAGTTTCTACGGCGGGCAGTTCGATAACATCAATATCCTGCAGCTCAATCCGCCGGCTGACCCGAGCTTTAGCGTATTCAACGGCGCATGCGGTTACTGCACGGTGCCCAACACTCCCATAGCTACCGTCCAGTATCCGCTCCCGGCGGCGTTGGCGACGGCGTCGTCGTCGTCGTGCGCCACGTCAGCGCCCTGCAATATCGTGTCGCTGCCGCCCGGCAACCCCCATCCGGATCTTTATCTGCAAACCTGGAATCTGACCCTCTCCAAGCAGTTCAAAGACAACGTGGTCGATCTTACCTATCTCGGGGTGAAGGGATTGAAAGAGGACACGTCCGAGCTCAACTGGAATGTCGGTCCACCACTGCCCAACAACAGCGGCATCACTGCCCAGCAGGATCGCCCCTATCCTGAATATGCCCAGATGCGCGTGCTCGACTATCATGGAGCCTCGATCTATGAAGGCG
>JASHOC010000345.1 GCA_030041305.1 Acidobacteriaceae bacterium | reverse complement strand
GCCGCATTCGCATCGGTGCCCGGCTTGAAATAAATCTTGATGATGCTTACTCCGGTCAGCGAGCGCGATTCGCTGTGATCGACGTTCGCGGCCAGGGTGAAAAACCGCTCGAAGGTGTTGGTGATGTCGGCTTCGATTTGCTGCGGAGGCATGCCGTTATAAAACGTCGCCACCACGACCACCGGCATGTCGATCTCCGGAAATAGGTCCACCGGCATGTGCATCGTGGTGACCACGCCCACCAGCAGCACCACCAGGCACAACATGAGGATGAAATAGGGGTAGCGAAGGGCAAACCTCGGCATTACTGATTGCTCCCATCGGCTTGCGCCTTCATATCGATCATCCCGCCCGTTTCCTGCACCGTCTCCGACGCCTGCGTGGAGGCGAGCATGGGACTGACCACTTCGCCGGCTTGGTAATTTTCCTGTCCGCCCAGGATCACCCGGTCGCCCACCTTCAAGCCGCTGGTGATCTGGGCCAGCTTCGATCCTTCCAATCCCACTTCGACGGCGCGGATGTGGACGCGATTGTTGCTGTCAAGCACGTAAACGGTCTGCTCGGTCCCGTTCAAAACCAGCGCGTCCACGGGAATGGTCACGACGTTCGTCACCCCCGCCAGGTGCAGCATGGTGTTGGCGTACATGCCCGGCGCCAGCGAGAGGTTCCTGTTCTCGACATCGATCTCCGTCTCCATCGTGCGCGTTTCGAAATTCACATTGCGCGTAAAGCGCACCACCTTGCCCGTGAAGGAACGGCCGACGGCGTCCACGCGCACGCTCACGATGTCGCCTTCGCGAATGAACCTCACGTCGTCCTCGGGCACCGGCATGCGCAGGCGCAGCAATTGACTTTGCGCGATGCGGACGATGGGCAGCGTAGCGTCATTGGAGTTCGTGCCGCCCTGGATTAAGGCGCCGGTGTCGGCGTAGCGCCAGACCACCACGCCGTCGATGGGCGCAGTCACATTGGTGTAATCTTCCAGGGCCTGCACGCGCTGGTTATCGGACTTTGCGGCTTCTGCACGCTGTTGCGCCGCCGCCATGGCGGCTTTGGCCGCATCCACCTGCGCCTGCGACGACAAATCTTTCGATTGCGCGTCGTCCAACTCCTGTTGCGCGATCAGACCCGGGCGCGTCGCCGCCGCCTGCTGCAGACGCATTGATTCCGCGTGCAGCGCGTAATTCAGAGCCTCGGCGCGCTTGATCTCATGTTGCGCGCGCATGATCTCCTCCTGGCTCTGCTTCAATTCGAAAACCGTTGCCTGCAACTGCGCTTTCAATTCCGGCACTTCCAGAACCGCCAGCGTCTGTCCCTGGTGAACGATGTCGCCAATATCGACGTTAATGCGCTTCATGTAACCGCTCACTTTGGGATGAACGTCGACCATCTGGTACGGCTGGAATTGGCCGGCCAGCGTGAGCACATGGGAAATGTCACCGCGCTTGGCGGCCGCCACGCGCGCCGACGGTATGGTGGCCGCCGTAGCGGTGGTGTTGCCGCCGCTATGACACGCCACTAAACCCAAGGGCGCGCAGAGCGCCATCATGGCTAAAGTCAACCGTACCTGCTTATGCATACCTGGTTCGCTCCTGGGTAATCATTGTGTTAACTTGCCCGCTTGCAGTCGGGGAAGTGGATAACCGAACGGCCAAAAGCACGCTGTTGGATGCCTGATTGACTTAAATCGGTTTTCCTGCGGCCCCTGAAATAACGCAAGATTTTCATCGGCGCTGAACCGCGCTTTGCGACGCTTCGGGAAGCCGCCCTCAGTTGAGGGCGGCAAACTCGGCGCTCGAACCATAGCGCGCAAAATCGCATCCACGGCTTCGCAATCGCGCCCTCCGGCCCGCTGCATGGTTTTCAAAGAGGCTCAAATCTGAAATGCAGCGCAGAAGCACATTTCCGGATGCGCATGAGTTCACCGCCAGTCCGCGTCCCTTTCCCGAACTGCTCGCCCGATACGCTCCACGGCGCACAGGGTGAAAACGAGATCGGAAATGTCGAGAGGCGGGTTACGCGAGGGCAGGCGGAGGCCGGAAGAAAAGAAACGGAGAGAAATACGCTTTGGCGGCGGCCCGCACGCCCCCGCGCACAGAGTCAGGCCGTTCCCAACGATCCGCTGCGGCGATCAACGCCAAGGAGAATGCCGCTGAGACAGCGAACGGAATGCGGGGATGAACGGGATCAGGCGCAGGAGCGCCGTGGTTCACCACTCTGGGCAAATCTGCTGGCCTAGCTTTGGCGGCGCTGATGCCCGAGTCCAGGTCGGCCGAAGGGCGATACCAAGCCATCTTCGCTTCCATCGCGAAAGACAGCGCCAGCAGGCACAATCCACAAACCAAAGCTCTGCGGCAAATAGCCCGCCAAGCGCCAGAGATGCTTGCCATAAGTGCAGTCTACCATGGGGTCTACGGCATTTTTCTCGATGCCACCGATGGCGCCGCAGTTCCCAGATCTGCTGTTAAGACGAACCTGCCCGCAAAAGGTCAGCTCCGATGACCGCGAATTGATTGCGCCCAGCTTACGGCGGGCTCGAGCGCCGGCCGCCCGATCGCAATTTCCGACGGCGTGACGAGCGTGCATGGGCAAGGGGGCCTACGGGTCAAACCGTCGCGGCAACGGGTTCGGAAGCAACCGCGGCAACCATGGCGCGAATCGAGTCAACCACCAACTCCGGCTCGTCGAGATGGATCCAATGCGCGCTGGCGGGCGCAATCACTTGCCGCACCTGGTCACCGATGCGAGCGAGATGCGCCGGCGTCAGGGGCGTCGACCGGCCCGGGGTTAAGACCGTCACCGGAATTTCGCGGATGGGCGCCGCGGCGTGCATCTCCTTCACCGTCTCGGGGATCGATTCAATATGGCTGCGCATGCCCCAATAGAATCCCGGCCGGGACCAGTGCGCCGCCACCACCGGCCACAGCTGACGCGGCATCTTGCCCACTTCAGTCTTGAGGCGCGCCAGCACATGCTGGCCGCCCGCGCCGGCCACTCCCGCCAGCCTGCTCGATAGCTCTCCGGAACGGCAAAAGAGCGAAGTGACCGCCAGCCGGGCCAGTCCGCAATACGCGATCGGCGCGGCAATGCCGATGAGCTTGATGCCCCGGTCCAGCTCACTTTGTTTGCTGGGGTCCAGCGGCGGCCACTCCTCACAGCGCATCGGATCCACCAGCACCACCCCCGCCACTTCATCCGGATACATCAGCGCAAAGCGGTGCATCACGAGCCCGCCAAACGAATGCCCCACCAAAATAAAGGGCGGCTTGATCCCGGCGCGCTCCAGCATGGCGTGCAACTCCGCCGCGATATTGCCGGGGGTGCGCGGCGTGCGGCAAGGGCTGCTCCAGCCCAGTCCGCCGCGGTCATACGACGCCGTCCCCGTAAATTGCGCCACCGTTTCTTGAACGCGCCGCCAATTCAAATTGGTCGCGCCGATTCCCGACTCAAAAAGAACCGTGGGGCCTCCCGACCCTTTTTCAAGCAGGTAGAGTCTCGATCCGCGCGCGATCGTCACCCAGCGTCCGTCGTTGGCGTAGAGCAGCCGGTCACGGCGGCAGCCAACATATTGATACAAGGCCCCTGCGGCGATCAGGACTGTGGCGACAACCACGATTGCGAGCGTGAGAACAAACATAAACGTTCCTGGGTGCGCGCCCTTTTAAAAGCGCGTGAGTTGAGCTGGGCTGAAGTCCCCGAGCCTGAGATTTGCCTTGGCGCTGCCGCTTTCGATGATCAGCAGGGTCGATCCCGGCTGGCCGCGCACCTTTTCTTCTACCTGGCTAGCCGACCACACGCCCCCATTGTGGCGCAAGCCAAAATAGGTGAACTCCTTTACCTCGCGGGTTCCCTTCTGCGTCTTCTCCGCATACACCGGAAAGCCGATGGCGTGGTCGAGCCAGGTCTTCACCTGAGCGTAACGTGTCCGGTCTTCTGAGCCCGGCTCGCTGATCACCACGTCGCAGTCGCGCGCGCCAAACTTCGCCTCACCCTCGGCAGACTGCAGCGGCCAAAAATACTCCTGCTCCAAAAAATCCTCGTAGCTGAAGCCTCTGCCGAGGGGCCCGTCGCTCCACCTATCGAACGGTAGCGGGGTGGGCGCGCGATCGCCCGGATGGGCAATTTCGATCGAGGCCCGGCCATCGTAATGCGTTTCCAGAAGCAGGTGAACGCGGGCCTTGGCGGGCGAAGTCACCTTGACCAGGATGCGCAACGCCCCCGGAAATGCGCGCGCCTCAATCGAAAGACCATCGCTCAGGCGCGCGCCGCTGGTGTCCACCCGCACCAGCCGCCCGCTCACGCGATAATCCGCGTTTTCTATCCGTTGCCGCTCGGCGGCCAGCAACCCAAGCACATTGGCCGCCTGCGCACACGGGGCAGTCGCTATCAGCGCCGCCGGCAGCGCGCAAAGCCAAGCCGCACCGCACATCACGATTCGATTCTCCCGTCGCGGATGCGAATGTGGCGGGGCGCGGCGGCGGCGATTTCGCTCTCGTGGGTCACGACCACGAGCGTCATGCCGCGGGTCTGCTGGATCCCGATCAGAATCTCCATGATTCGTGCGGAATTCACGCTGTCCAAATTGCCCGTGGGTTCGTCGGCCAGCAGGATGGCGGGATCGTTCGCCAGCGCGCGGGCAATGGCCACGCGCTGCCGTTCGCCGGCGGACAGCTCGTTGGGATAGTGACGCAGCCGGTCGCCGAGCCCCATCTCCATCAGCAGTTCCCGCGCCCGCTCCGCGCGATGGTTGGCGCCGACGGGCCGCGCCAACATGCCTACCTGCACGTTTTCGATGGCGCGCAGCGTGGGCAGAAGATAAAAAGCCTGAAAAACGAAGCCCACCTTGCACGACCTGTACACATCGAGGTTGAAGGCCGATCCCAGCCGGACATTTTCAAACAGGACTTCACCCAGACTCGGCGTATCCAGCCCCCCTAAGAGTTGCAGCAAGGTGGATTTTCCGCTGCCGCTCGGGCCGCTGATGGCCACGTACTCGCCGGCGCCGATGGCCAGATCCACGCCGCGCAACGCCTCGATGCGCCCTCCGTCATAGCTCTTGTGCAGTCCCCGCGCTTCCAAGAGCATACTGCTCATCGCACAGCGCCTCCTTGGGTGGGGATGGCGCGCCGCGTGGACGCGGCGAATCGCCCGCGATGGGCGGCATTGGCGTGTTCCAGCTTACCGCATCCGCAATTACGGATTAAACAGCGTCCGCCCCGGCACGCGCAGATCGCGGTCGCAGCTTCCAATATCCTCATCGGCGTCCCGAAGCAGTTGCGCTCGAGGTCCTTCGAGGCAGTCCTCGTAAAGGAATGTCGAAAACCCATGATGTCGGGGATCGCCCTCGCAGCTTCAATTTAGAACAGGATATCCCGTGAGGGCAGTGTATCGGGATGCGCAAGCGCTGTCCATCCCTGAGCGGAAACTGGCGGCTCATGGCCCGCGCGCCGACGCTGCCGTCTCATTGGTTTTTGGGGCAAATACCGGGGGGCGCCACAAGGGGACGCCGCCCGAAGCGGCGGGGTGTCGTCTCAATTCCATTATGTTGAACGCACGATTAGCACCCAGGTAGGCCAGCCTGCCGCGCAAAAATAACCCTCATGCCCGATCCGCTCAATGGCTGGTAAACTGAACCACTGCGCGGAATTTGCTTTGAAAATCGGAATTGCTGGACTGCGATTATGCCTGCGAACGCGCTCGTGAACGCGAAACGCCGCCGCTACCCTTCCGCGCCTGATAGCAATCCCGGCAATAGACAGGTCGATCGCCACGCGGCTCAAAGGGAACGGTGGTTGGCTGCCCGCAGCCCGAGCAGATTACAGGCGTCCCCTGCATCGGAGCCGAACGGTAGCCGGATCCTCCCCCCTGATCAGCTTTCTTCGCCATCCGGCAAGGCTTGCACCGCTTCGGGGTCGAGTAACCACGTTCCTGAAAGAACGCCTGATCGGCAGCGCTGAAGGTAAACTCCTGCCCACAATCGCTGCATGTTAATTGCATATCTCCGGCCATGTGACTCCTTTTGGAGATTGTACAGCCCATTTTGATTTTTCGCGCAAGGATTATTTTTGAGTTAAAGAGATCCATTGGTCGGAAGCTGGGCGCTAACTCGCCGGAAAAGCTCCAAACCTGGACCTGAAAGCCGCGCTCAGTCAATTTTGAAGGCTCCGGCTGTGGAAAACGCTAGTCCTCGCGGCGCTTTTCCGCCTTCTCGAGCTTTCAGCGCCGTTCCGCGGTTTTCCTGGCAGTCTCACTGGCGCTGGCGCCATCCACCTAAAATCCCCCGCGAGGAGTTACCCAGAGGATTTCTTGTGGACTTACTCAGGCCATTGCTTGAATCCGAGAAGCACGCCGCAATGAGACCCGGAAAGGTGAAACCGGCAAGGGCCGAGTTGTCACTGCAGACCCATCGCGCGATTACTTGCGAGATCGCGAATCGCTTTGCAGCATGAAACCGGATTTTTCTGATTTTTCAATGGCCACGCCAGCGGCCATTCCGTCGGTCGCCCACGACGGTCCAAATGTTGCAGCCGTGTTAAAATGAAGGTTTTGGACGGCCATTCCCGGTTGAGTTTGCCGGACCCTTCTCGCTATGATCCTCTACCTCATGCGCCATGCCGACGCGGGAACCTTCCGCGGGAACCCGCTGCTTGACTCCAAGCGCGGCCTGGTGAAGGAAGGTAAGGAGCAATGCATGTTGATGGCGCGCCTGTTGAGCGCGCTCAGAGCGCAGGTGGAGTTGGTGGTTTCAAGCCCCCTCAAACGAGCCCTACAAACCGCCCAGCTGGTGGGCACGGAACTCGGCTACGACGCCAAAGTCGAGATCAGCCCGGCCCTCGGTCCGGATGCAACTTTCGCCGATTTTCAGGAGATGCTGGCCGATTATGCCGGCCGCGACAGCATCCTGGTGGTAGGCCATAATCCCAATACCTTCCAGTTCCTCGGCCGGCTCATCACCGGGAACGGCGGCGCGGCGATCCGTATGCGCAAGGGCTCCATCGCCCGCGTGGACCTGGACCACCATCCGGCGCGGCTGCAGTGGCTTATCGATCCCCGTTCGGCACGCGCCATCTACTCCAGCATCACGAAAAGCTCGCGCCCGAAAACCTCGCGGAAGTAGTCGGCCTCTTTGCGCAGCGACCACAGCTCCAGTTCGGCGCCCGTCCGCCCCGGTTGGACTTCCAGGTAAATCCGCTTGGGATACACCTTGACGGCCACCTGAAGCACATCGCTGGCGCGGTCCTGATTGAGCGCTTCGGCCAGCCGCAGCAGCACTACTGCGCGGTGCACGTTTTTGTGCTCCTCGGCGGGAATGTTGCGCATCGCGCGGTCGCCCGGCTGCGGCCGGCTCTTGCCCAGGTATCGCGCAATGGCCGAAACCACCGTCCGCTGTAACGGCGTGTAGCCGTAAATTTCCGAGCTCGAAACAATGTACTGAGTGTGCCGGTGATGCCCCTGGTGGTTGATGAACTTGCCGGTTTCGCGCAGGATGGCGGCCGCGGCCAGCCAGCTCTCGTACTCCGGCGGCAGCGCGTGCAGCGACTTTAACTCCCGAAAGAGTTGCAGCGCGTGCGCCCGCACCGGCTCCGCCAGCCGCGGATCGACGCCGTAGCGCCGCGCCGTCGCCAGCACGCTCTCCCAGCGCTCATGTTCGAACTCCCGATGCACATTCGCGCGTGCGTCCTGCTCGGCCAGCATCTGCGCCAAAATGCCGTCGCGCAACCCCAGCGGCGAATAGCGGAATCCGGCCAGGCCGAAGCCCTCCAGCAACTCGGCAAACACCTGCGAACCAGCGACAATGATCTCCGCCCGGCGCGGGCCGATGCCCGGGACCGCTTCGCGCTCCGGCAACGTCATGGCGGCCAGCTTATTGGCCAATTTGCGCACCGCCCGTGTGGGCGTCATGCCGGCCAGCATGGGCGAACGCGCCGCGCCGCCCGCCGCAGCGCGCCGGGAATTGAATTGGCCGCCGACTCCGGCCCCTCCGTTGGCGCAAGCCGCGGATAGAGCCGCGGCCGTGCCCGAAGTGCCGATGGTCAACAGCACCCGCTCCAGCTGGATTCTGCGGTGCGCGCGCCGCAGCTCGCGCGCAATCAAGTGCCGCATCTGAGCCAGCCCGTCCGGGGGTGGGGGATCGGCGCTCAAAAATTGCTCCGTCAGCCGCACCGCTCCGAGCGGCAGGCTCACGGTTTCCCTGATGCGCCGGTGCTCGGAGAGCGTAATCTCGCAGCTTCCTCCGCCCAGGTCGAGCAGCAGCACGCGTCCGCCCGCGCCCGGTTCCCCGCCGGTTACGCCCAGGTGAATCAGCCGGCCCTCCTCAAGCCCGGAAATCACTTCGAGGTTCCACCCCGTCTCCGCTTTCACCCATGCCTGGAAAGCGGCGGCGTTGCGCGCGTCGCGCATGGCCGAAGTGGCAACCATGCGGATGCGATCCACTCCATGCGCCTGCACGGTGCGCTGGAAGCGCTTGAGCGCGCGCAGAGTGGTCGCCATCGCCTCCGGCGAAACCAGCCCCGTATCGAAGACGCTCGTGCCCAGTCGCGTCACCTCGCGGTCTTCGGCCAGAGTCTTCAAACGGTGCGACACCACTTTGGCGATTTTCATGCGGCAGGAATTTGAACCCACATCAATAGCGGCGAAGTTAGGCATGACAGATAATGAAATGCTCCACAAAAATAAAAAATGATTTAGGGCCTGTTAACACTATTGGGGTGGATGGCGTTGCGAGCCAAAATCGGGCTAGACGAGGCCGAGCCCGAAGGCTTTGGCAGCTCCAAGGTCGAGGGCGAGAACGAAGTATGGCCCGATTTTCCACCCCAGCGACCAAAGGCCGTCGCTGGGGACCCCGGGATTTTGGCCGCAACCCGAAGGGGCGGGGCCGATTTTCCCGATTTCGTTGTCGCTCGTCGCTAGCAGACCCCCGGTATGCGTCTCTCCTCGCTCCTAGAACTCGGAAAAATCGGCTCCCGTCGCCGCCATCCCAATAGTGTTAACAGGCCCTAAGGCCCAAGATACACGACCGCTGCGAGCCGGCGCAGCCGAAGCCGTCTTGGGCGACGCGTCGACGAACTCTGCAGCACGGCTGCACGTAAGTGTTCGCTCGCTCGCGCCGCTTGAGCCAGAATCAAGCGGACGCCGCATCGCGACACGCGCTCTCGGCGTCAAGGCGCATTCAGCCGACTGCTATCCTTGAAGCGATGACCACTTCCACAATCAGCAACGGTTCATCGACCCTTCAGCGGCCGCAGCAAGCGCCCTCTTTGCGCGCGACGTGGCTGTTTTTCGCGGCCATCTTCGTTGCCGTTTATCTTGCCTCCCTCTTCACGCCGCCGCTGCTCGATGACGTGGACGCGGCCCACGCCGAGGCCGCGCAGTACATGGTCAAAAGCGGCGATTGGATCACGCCCAAAATCGATGGCATCCGCTACATCGAAAAACCTCCGCTGCCCTATTGGGCCGTGGCCATCCTCTACCGCGCTACAGGCCTTGAAGACTCATTCACCACTCATCTGCCGAACGCCCTCGCCATCCTCGGTCTCAGCTGGCTCTCCTGGCTCTGGGCGGGGCGCGCCTGGGGACCACGCGCCGGCTTCTACGCAGGCCTTGGCGCGCTCACCTCCATCGGGCCCTTCCTCTTCACGCGATTCATCATTCCCGAGGCGATTCTTAGCTTTTTCTTTCTGCTCGGCCTCTATTGCCTGATCACCGGCCTCGAGTTCGATCGACCGCGGCGCATTTACTGGGTTTGGGCCTCGGTCGCTCTCGCTCTGCTCACCAAGGGACTCATCGCGATTGTCTTCTTCCTGGGCGCGGCCATCCCCTACCTGCTGCTCACTGACCAGTGGCGGCGCTGGCGCGCGCTCAAGCCGCTCTCCGGATTTCTCCTGTTCCTCGCCATCGGCGCGCCTTGGCACATCCTCTGCGGTCTCGCCAATCCCGACCAGGGCCATGCCGTCGGCAACCACCCCACTTTGGGCAATGTGCACGGCTTCTTCTACTTCTATTTTGTCAACGAGCACTTCCTGCGCTTCTTCGGCGAGCGCTATCCGCATGACTACAACAAGCTTCCCGCGCTCTGGTACTGGCTGACGCACATCGCCTGGCTTTTCCCCTGGAGCCTGTTCCTGCCCGCGGCCGTGGCCGTGGCTTGGAAGACGCGCCGTCGCTGGCTTCAACACTTTCGCCGCGGCGCCGGCCAATCCGTCGATTTCCACCTCGGGAACACCCCGCGCAACGACGTGTCCAGTTATACGCTGCGGCTCAGGTTCCGCATCCGCACCGTGTGGCTGCTAAGCATCTTCTCGGCGGTGACCCTGATCTTTTTCGCCATCTCGACCAATCAGGAGTACTACACCTTCCCGGTGTGGACGCCGCTGTTGATGCTCATTGCCGGCGTGATCGCCGAGGCCGAGGAACGACGTTCCGCGAACGACGGCCGGCCAATCCTTTCAACCGCTTGGCTCACCGGCGGCCAGGCCGCCTTTGCCGGCATCGGCGTTCTCTCTGCGGCCATCCTTGGCTGGGGCCTTTGGGACTCGCGCCATTTACCCGCTGTGGGCGATATCGGCACCCTCCTCGCACATCGCGACGTGGCCGACTACACCCTCGCCATGTCGCACCTATTCGATTTGACCGGCCCCTCGTTTGCCGCTCTTCGCTTGCCCGCGGTGCTCGCCGCCCTCGCGGTCCTGGTGGGCCCGGTCGTGGGCCTGGCCTTGCGCCTCAAGCGCCGGCACATAGCCGCCACCATCAGCATCGCTCTCACGATGACGGCGTTTCTCGTCGCGGCGCACATCGCCTTCGCCCGTTTCGAGCCCATGCTCAGCTCCAAGCAACTGGCGGATATCATCGTGCGTGACGGCACTCCCAGCGACACTTTTATCGTCTACGGCGATCAGTCCTACGCTTCATCCGTCATCTTCTATACCGATCATTTCCGCAAAGGGCTCGCGCTCGAAGTCGAGCCCCGCTGCGGCCAGCACAGCGAGGGAACTACGCTGCTTTGGGGCTCCTGCTATCCCGATGCGCCGGACATTTTTCTCAGCGATCGCCAGCTCGCGGCCATGTGGGGCAGGGGCAATCGCAAGTGGCTCTTCGCCGAAGACACGGAGCGGCCGCCTGCCGAACAACTCCTCGCCGGCCGCCTCTATCCGGTCCGCTCCATCGCCGACAAGACCCTCTGGACCGACCGGCCGCTCGAATGAGGCGCGCGCCCGAGCTCGCGCCAAGCCAGTGGGGGTTTTTCCGGGGGCCACGCATTCGCTACGGAGCCTGGCGGGAGACAGTATCTCTGGTTTCGCCGTACCGCACTGCACGCATTTTTCCGCCCGAGAAGAGTTCGTAAACCTGATTCCGCCACAGGATGCGCCGGTTGAGATAGCTTGCGGCCCAAAACCCGAAGCCCATCAGATCGCGCAGCGGATACAGCGCCAGCACACCAAACCAGCTTGGGTCGCCGACCACCCGCCGGCCTGCGCACGTGGCCAGCGCCCATCGGTTGAGCAACGCCCACGCCAACAGCGCCAGCCCCCAACCGGGATGCCCCAGCCAAGCGGCGGCCACGCATCCCAAGACGCCGAAGGGCATGCTGAAGGTGAGCCCGACGCCCAAATGCCCTTTGGGCCGCGAGAACCGGGTGGACTTCATCCACCTCGTCTGGTGTCTCATGGAAGCGGCGAAATTGGAGTTCAGCACCATGTGATCGATGACGTAATGGCTCAGCACCACCCGCTCGCCCAGCTTGAAGGTTTGGTTGCCGAGCACAAAATCGTCGGAGCAATAGTCGGCCGTCACCCGAAAGCCTCCCATGCGCCCGATCGTTTCGCGGCGAAAAGCCATGGTAGGCCCCAGTACAAACTGCATCCCCTCCATCAAACGCGCCGCCAACACGCCGGCCGTCATTTCCACGCTCATGCCCACGGCCTCGAGCCGCGCCCAAATCCCTCCCTCCGCAGCTACGCCGCGATACAGGCAGCACATCGCGCCCACGCGCGGGTCGGCAAAGGGAGCGGCCACGGCGCGGAGATATTGCGGCGTCACTTGCACGTCGCTGTCGCTGATAACCAGAATTCCGTGCGCCGCTTCGCGCTCCATCAATTCGAGCGAAGCCACTTTGGCGTTGCTATAGCGGGGCTCCCCGCCCAGGAAGAGAAACTTGGCGGGAACCTGCGGGAAACGCTCCGCCACGCGCCGCGCCGTCTTCAGGCCCGCGTCATCGGCCGTGCGCGCGCAAAACAGAATCTCGTACTGGGGATATTCCTGCTCAAAAAAAGTAGCCAGGCGCTTCTCAAGCCCCGGCTCCGCCCCATGCACGGGTTTCAGCAGGCTCAGCGGCGGCGTGAAGCCCGGCCGCGCCGCCAATTCGCTGAGCGCCAACTCCCTTTCCCGCAAATAGCCGGGCACAGCCACGAGCACCAGGGCGGCGAAGACGGTGGACGTAACCAAGCCGAAAACAGCCAATGCCAAAAGAGCGTAGGGCATGCACGATTAAGAATAGTCGAATGCGCTCCAACAGCGCTCCTGCCCTCCGCCGTCGAAACTGGGGTGGGATGCGCAGAACGCGGTTTCGCGAAACATGCTGGGATTTATGGCTTTCTCGCCGCAGCGGTCTTGGCCGCGCCGCCATCCCTCGCCATCACCGGCTTGCGTATGGGAACCATGGCCCCCGGCGCGCCCGGCTGCGCCTGCTGAAAGCGCGTCAGCATCTCCGTGCGCACGTACTCCACAAAGTTCTGCATCTGCCGGTTCATCTCCTCCATACGCTCTCGCATCTGCAGGATGATGGCGATCCCGGCGATGTTCACACCCAGGTCGCGCGCCAGGTTCAGAATGAATTCCAGCCGCTCCAAGTCCTCATCGGTGTAGAGCCGCGTGTTGCCCTCGGTGCGCGAGGGTTTGAGCAACCCTTCGCGCTCGTAGAGGCGCAGCGTTTGCGGATGAATCTCATACATTTCGGCCACCGCCGAAATCATGTACGCGCCTTTGGTTTTGCGTTTGGCAGCCATGGTCGTTTACCCAACCAACATAACGGAACTCATCATTCAGCTCGAATCGAGAAGTTCTACGGCGCACTTACAGCTTCTCAAACAGCGCCTGACGCGGGTCCTGGGGATTGAGCTTGGCCAGCTCGCGCATGATTTCGCGGCTGCGCTCGTCCTGCAAATGCGGCGTCACCAGCGAAACGGTCACAATTTCGTCCCCTCGCTGCCCTGGATGTTGCGCGCTCTCCACGCCCCGCTCCCGCATCCGCAACTTCTGTCCGCTCTGCGTGCCCGGCGGAATTTTCAACTGCGCCCGCCCGTCAATCGTCGGCACATCCACCTTCGCGCCCAGCGAGGCCTCGGCCACCGTCACCGGCGCCGTCAAATGGATGTCGTCGCCCACCCGCGTAAACACCGGGTGCGCACCCGTGCGCACGATCAGAAACAGGTCGCCCGGAGGGCCTCCGTTCACCCCCGCGTTGCCCTTGCCTTGCAGCCGGATGCGCTGACCGTCCCGCGTGCCTGGCTTGATGCGGAAATCCACCGTCTCCGTCCGCGCCACCGTTCCCTCGCCGTGACAGGTGGGACATTCGTTCGAGGTCTTTCCCGTCCCGTTGCAGCGCGGGCAGGGAATGTTGAACTTCATCCGTCCGCCCATCTGGGTCACCTGGCCCGCGCCGTTGCACTCCGGGCAGGTCATTGCGCCGCCGGCGTGCGCCTGGCCGTGGCACGCAGGGCACGTCTCCTGGCGGTTGATCTGGATGCGCATCTGGCCTCCGCGGATTGCCGTCCAGAAGTCGACGGTGGCCTGGTATTCGAGATCCGTTCCCGGCTGCGGCCCGCGCGGTTGCCGTGCATGCTCCGCTCCCGTAAAGATGCCGGAAAAAATATCCTTGAAACTGCCCCACGCCGAGGACCCCGAGCCTGCGCCCGTATGCTGGCCGGGCGATCCCGAAAAATTGGAAAAATCGAAGCCCTCGAAGTCCACTCTGCCCCGCCCACCACCCGCGCTTTGCTGCCGCGCGTACGCCTCGGCCTGCGCTGGATCGATTTGGTCGGAATAGAACCCAAGCTGGTCATAGATCTTCCGCTTCTTCTCGTCGCTCAGCACATCGTTGGCCTCGGAGATCTCTTTGAATTTCTCCTCGGCGCGCTTGTCCCCTGGATTGACATCCGGGTGGTATTTGCGCGCAGCTTTCCTGAAGGCCTTGCGAATCTCCTCCGCCGTAGCCGTCCTCTTCACGCCGAGGGTGGCGTAATAATCTTTGTTCGTGGTCGTGGGCATTTTTCTTTTTGCTCAATCCCGGCGAATTCCAGCCGCTGGTTCGATCTCCCCCTGCAATTCCTCTGCTGCCACAGGCCTTTCAGTCGTAGAGACTCCTAATTTATCGTTCCGCGTTCATCATTTGCCGCGGAGGCCAGACAGGCGCGAATGTCGGTTTGGGTCAGATCCGGAAAGTCGGCCAGAATTTATCTAGCCTCCGGAATGACGCAAGAGCAAGCGTGCCCCGAATACAAGCCTTCCCGCTACGCTTTCCGGGATCAATGGTGATGATCTTGGAGTAGTCCATCTGACATCCTCGCTCTTTTCCGCCTAGTGCTCAGTATATTTGCGCTGCCAATCCCCTCACTCTCACCTTCGAACTGCCTGAAATGCAACTTGGGGTGGGCAACTTGGCATCGCCCACCCCGAAGTTTTTCCGCCCGAAGGGCGGCGCTGCCGCATCGCAGTTACCTCACTTCTTCTCATCCACGTCCACATACTCAGCGTCGATCACTTCGCCTTCCTTCTTTTGTTCGGCGCCATGCGTTCTACCTGCGGCAGCTCCATCCGAAGGCCCGCCCTGCGCAGCAGACCCAGTCGCCTGCGCGGCGTTCGCCTTGTACATCGCCTCGGCCAGTTTGTGGCTGGCCTGGGTCAGCCGGTCGTGCGCCGCGCGCAGCTCCTTCGCGTTCGGCGCGCTTTCGAGCGCCTTCTTGGCTTCGGCCAGCGCGGCCTCTACGTCGGTTTTATCCGCCGCGGCCACTTTTTCCCCTGAGTCCTTCAGCATCTTTTCGATGTTGTAGACCAGCCCGTCGAGCGCGTTGCGCGCTTCCACCTCCTCGCGCTTCTCCTTGTCCTCGGAGGCGTGCGCCTCGGCTTCCTTGGCCATCTTCTCCACTTCTTCTTTCGAAAGGCCGGAGCTCGAGGTAATCGTGATGCGCGTGTCCTTGCCGGTGGCGTTGTCCTTCGCCGTCACATTCAAAATGCCGTTGGCGTCGATGTCGAAGGTCACCTCGATCTGCGGCACGCCACGCGGCGCCGGAGGAATTCCACCCAGCTTGAACTTGCCCAATGTCCGGTTCTGCCCCGCCATGGGCCGCTCGCCCTGCAACACGTGCACCTCGACCTCGGTCTGCGAATCGGCCGCCGTCGAAAACGTCTCTGTCTTCTTGGTCGGGATGGTCGTATTGCGTGGAATCATGGTCGTGGCCACGCCGCCCAGTGTTTCGATCGACAGGGTCAGCGGCGTCACATCGAGCAGCAACAGGTCTTTCACATCGCCGGCCAGCACGCCTGCCTGCACCGCCGCGCCTACGGCCACCACCTCGTCGGGGTTCACGCCCCGGTGCGGCTCCTTGCCAAAGAGGTTTTTCACCAGTTCCTGGATCTTGGGCATACGCGTCTGTCCGCCCACCAGCACCACCTCGTCAATGTCCTTGGTGGTCACGCCGGCGTCGCTCAACGCTTGCTTGCATGGCCCAATCGACTTCTCCAGCAGGTCGCCCACCATCTGCTCCAGCTTGGCGCGCGTCAGCTTGCGCACCAGGTGCTTGGGACCAGTGGCGTCGGCGGTAATAAACGGCAGGTTAATCTCCGTCTCCAGGGTCGTGGAAAGCTCAATCTTGGCTTTTTCCGCGGCGTCCTTCAGCCGCTGCAGCGCCATCTCGTTGCCTTTCGAACTCAGGTCCAGCCCCTCTTCCTGCTTGAATTCGGCAATCAGCCAGTCCACGATGCGCTGGTCCAGGTTATCGCCGCCCAGGTGGGTGTCGCCGTTGGTTGATTTGACCTCGATGACCCCCTCGCCGACCTCCAAAATCGAGATGTCGAAGGTCCCGCCGCCAAAGTCGTACACGGCAATGGTCTCGTCCTTTTTCTTGTCGAGTCCGTAAGCCAAGGCGGCCGCTGTGGGCTCGTTCACGATGCGCTTGACGTCCAAGCCGGCAATCTTGCCCGCGTCCTTGGTCGCCTGCCGCTGGGAATCGTTAAAGTACGCCGGGACCGTGATCACGGCTTCCGTAACTTGTTGTCCCAGATAGGCTTCCGCCGATTTCTTCAGCTTTTGCAAGATCATGGCCGAGATTTCCGGCGGCGTATACTCCTTGCCCTGCGCCACCACCGCTACGTGGTCGCCTTGCTGGACCACCTTGAACGGCACCATCTTCATCTCGTCCGTTACCTCGTTGTAGCGGCGGCCCATAAATCGTTTGATCGAGAAAATCGTGTTCTCCGGGTTGGTGATCGCCTGGCGTTTCGCCACCTGCCCCACCAGCCGCTCGCCGTTTTTCGCAAACGCCACAATCGAGGGCGTGGTGCGCGCACCCTCTTCATTTGCAATTACTTTGGGCTCGCCGCCCTCAAGGACAGCTACGCACGAATTGGTAGTGCCCAGATCGATGCCGATAATCTTTGCCATGGTTAAGCCCCTGCCTCTTCAAGATGCTGTGCCCGGACAGCATCGCAGATTGAGTGAACTACTGTCAACTTTCTTTGATGCGAATTTTATAAAGAAGATGCACTTTGGAATCTGCGGACGGGTTCGCCCGAGGCGGGACGAAGCGAGGGGGAGCCGCAAATCCCTGGGTTGGAGCGCGGCCGCATCAGCTTACCGTCTGGACGCCTTCACCACCTCGGTCAACGCCGGGACCACCTCAAACAGGTCACCCACAATCCCGTAATCCGCCACCTCGAAAATCGGCGCCTCGGGGTCCTTATTGATGGCCACGATGCATTGCGAACCTTTCATCCCCACCAGGTGCTGGATGGCCCCGGAGATGCCCACCGCCAGATAGAGCTGTGGCGAAACCGTCTGTCCCGAGCTGCCCACCTGGCGCTCCATGGGCAGCCAGCCGTTGTCGCAGATGGGCCGCGAGGCGGCCAGCTCCGCGCCCAGCGCTTTGGCCAGCTCTTCGACCATGGGCAGATTCTCGGCTTCTTTGATGCCCCGGCCCACGCTCACTATCCTCTGCGCCGAACCCAGATCCACCGTCTGCTCCGAACCGCGGAAAGGCTCACCTGGCCGGGTGCGAATCTGCGCCGCCTCCAGCGTGGGCGGGAAAGTGGAGATGGACGCGCCATGGGCCGCAACCGCGCCCACCGGCTCGGCGCGAAACGCGCCGGCCTGCACGGACAGCAAGCACGGGCCGCTGCCGGTGTGGCGATAGGCGCCGGTGAGCCGGCCCTGCATGAGTTGCCGTGTGAAGATGGGTCCATCGGCCATCGCGATTACGTCGCTGATGAGCACTTCGCCCAACCGCGTGGCCAGCGCAGGCGCGAAATCGCGCACCTGATAGCTGTGCGGGAACAGCACGTGCGTGGGGCTCTCCGACTTGATGAGTGGTTCGAGCGCGAGGGTGAATCCGTCGGGCGTGTAGGGCTCGAGCAGCGCGTGCTCAAGGCGAATGACCCGGCCAGAATGTTTGGCGGCGACTTCGGCGGCGAGGGATTCGGTTTGCCCGCCCATAACCACGGCGGCAACGGGCTGGCTCAGCGCCGCGCCCAGAAACTGGGCGGCGGCCAAGGCCTCCCAACTGATGCGGCTGACGCGGCCATCGCGCTCTTCCAGAACCGCAAGAATGCTCATAGGACGCGCACCTCGAATTTCAATTTCTCCACCAGCGCTGCCGCTGCCTCCTTGGCCGACCCCGGCAAAATTTGCGTGGATTTTTGCTTTTTCGGCAGCTTCATCTCTTCGAGGGCCACCACCGGAGCCGCATCCACGCCCAGGTCGGCGGCCTTCACGGTGCGCACCTCCTTGGTCTTGGCGCGCTTGATCCCCATCAGCGTGGCGTACCGCAGCTTGGTTCCGCCGGATTGAATCGTCAGCACCGCCGGGGTGGGCAATTCGATCGACTGGAACCACCCTTCTTCGAGTTCCCGCTTCACCTTGACCCCGGCCTGGCTCTTTTCCACCTGCAGGATCAACGTCGCGTGCGGCAGCCCCAGCAGCGCGGCCACGATCACCCCGGTTTGGCCCATACCCACGTCTTCCGATTGCAATCCGGTCAACACCAGGTCCGGGCTTTCCGCCCTGACGGCGGTCGCCAGCAGCCGCGCCACGCCCAACGCGTCCCGCCCGGCAACATCATCGCCAACGATGTGGAAGCCGCGGTCTGCGCCCTTCGCCAGCGCCTCGCGGATCACTGTTCCCACGCGCTCCGGCCCCGCGCTCACCACCACCACCTCACCGCCGTATTTTTCCTTGAGCTGGAGAGCTTCTTCCAGCGCATAGGCGTCCGGCTCGTTCATTGCGTATTGGAGATCGGTTTCTTCGATCCATTTGCCGTTGGCCGCAATACGCACCGGCGCATCGCGCTCAGGAACCTGCTTGATGGCGACCACGATTTTCATTGCATTCGTCCCCGTTCCCTTAGATGGCGCTTTTCGCGGGCAAGCCCTGCGCGGCCAACTGGGCAATATCCAGGAGCTCCGGCGCGCCCCGGCCCTGCGCAGCCAACGCATCCCGGAACATGGTGTTGCAGAACGGGCACGCCGCGCCCACAATTTCAGCGCCCGTCGCGGCCAGTTCGCGGGCCCGCGCGTGGCTCACGCGTTCGCCTTTTTCCTCACCCAGAAAAGCCAGCCCGCCTCCGGCGCCGCAGCAAAAGCTGCGTTCGCCACTGCGTGGGGCCTCGACCAGGCGCCCCGCGTGCGAAACGACAGCCCGCGGCTCGTCATACACTCCGCGATACCGCCCCAGATAGCAGGGATCGTGAAACACAATTTTCTTCTGGCTTTGGACGGGCGTCAGTTGACCCAGATGCCGAGCCAAGAACTCGCTGTGGTGCTCGATGCGCGGCGCCGCGCCAAATTCCTTCCAGTCCTCCTGGATGGTGCGCACGCAGTGTGGGCAAATCGATACAATCTTCTTCACCTGGCCCCGCTTCAGCGTCTCCAGGTTGGCCTCCGCCAATTGCTGGAAAAGCAGATCGTTGCCCAGCCGCCGCACCGGGTCGCCCGTGCACTTTTCCTTGCGCAGCACGCCAAAGCTCACGCCCAGGCGCCTCATCACCTGCACCAGCGCCAGCACAATCTCGCGCCCCTTGGGATCGTAACCACCCATGCATCCCAGCCAAAGGCAATATTCCTGCGTCCCGTCGAAGATGGGCAGCGCGTTCTTCTCCACAAACTTGTCGCGTTCGGCCGCGCTCAGACCCAGCGCGTTCGAGCCGCGCTCAAGCGCCAGAAAGAGCTTGCCTCCATGCTCATCCTCCCAGGCCCCGGTATTCACCGCGCCGCGCCGCAGCCCGACAATAATCGGCAAATGCTCGATGCCCACCGGGCACTGGAACTCGCACGCGCCGCAGGTGGTGCACTGGAACGCGGCTTCTTGCGAATTGTATTTGCCCAACAGCGGCTCTGCCGATTCCGGCCCGCAATCGTTCAAATACGCGCGAACGCCGAGGATCACCTGCTTGGGGTTGAGGGTTTTCCCGGTGTGGTTCGCGGGGCAATGCTCGGTGCAGCGCCCGCACTCCACGCAGGAATACGCCTGCAGGCTCACGAGCTGCGTCAGATCCTTGCCGGCCACGAGCCCGAAGTCCTCGTCGCCTGCGAGTGGAGGAATGCGGCTGAACCCGCCTCGCGAAAGGAACACCGTGAACGGGCTCAGCACCAGATGCAGGTGCTTGGTCTCGGGAATCACCGGCAACAAGTAAAGCAGCGTCAGCGTGTGCGCCCACCACAGCGCGCGCATTCCCGCGCCGCTGTTGGGCATGAAAAACGCCCCGAGATAGGTCACCATCAGCACGAAAATCAGCAGCGCAATCAGTCCCGACTCCCACGAGAGCGCGCCCAGCCATTTGGGCCGCACCAAAAACCGCCGCACAAACAGCCCCGCGATGCCCAGCGCGCAGCCCACCGCAAAGGCCGCCGCAAAGTAATCGTAAAATCGCCCCGCTGTGCTTCTAGGGTTCAGGAATCCGGAGCCGAAAATCGTCGCGCAGTGATTCAGCGTCACCATGGCAAAGGCGCAAAAGGCCCAAAACACGAACGCATGCGCCACCCCGGCCAGGGGCCGCTGCCGGATCACTTTCGCCTGCAGCATCACTTCCCACACAAAATCCCACACCCGTCTGCCGATGGGCCGCAGATGAAAATCCGCGTCTTTTTTCGATTGCAGAATGTTCGCCAGAATCGGTCCGAAGCGCAGCCAGAACAACGTCAGCGAAGCCGCCGCCAGCGCGATGAAGATCCATCGCTCCGTTTCAGAGAATCGTCCCGGCTCGGCCAGTGTGGGCGGAAGCAGCGTCATCGTCGGTCCAACTTACAATACACGATGAGGCTCCCCGCGACAGGATCGCGCATGCGCGAGCTACGTCAAACCAAGCGCAGCGTGCCTGCCCTTCAGCAACGCACAATCTTCTTTGACTCGATGCCCCGCGTCGCGTTGCGCGTATCCACCACCAGTTGCGCCTCGTGCACGATTGCCCGGTAATCGTAGCTCGAGTGGTCGGTCACAATCACCACCGCGTCAAATTGCCCCAGATTGCGAAGCGGCGTGCTGGTCATGTTCAGGTCGTAATGCCGTCCGCGGCCCACGGTCGGGAAATACGGATCGTTGTACGCCACCTCAGCGCCTTTCTCGCGCAGCAACTCGATAATCGTGAGTGACGGCGATTCGCGCAGGTCATCCACATCGCGCTTGTAGGCCAGGCCCAGCACCAGCACCTTCGACCCCTTCAGCGATTTTCCCCCCTCATTGAGACCGCCGGTGATCTGCTCCAGCACAAAATACGGCATCGCCGTGTTCACCTCGCCGGCCAGCTCGATGAAGCGGGTGCGGAAATCGAACTGCCGCGCCTTCCACGAGAGATAAAACGGGTCGATGGGAATGCAATGGCCACCGAGTCCAGGGCCGGGATAAAAGGCCTGAAAGCCAAATGGCTTGGTTTTGGCCGCCTCAATCACTTCGTGAATGTCGATGCCCATCCGCATGCAGAGCTGCTTCAGTTCGTTCACCAGCGCGATGTTCACGCACCGGTAAATGTTCTCGAGCAGCTTGGTCATCTCCGCCACCGAAGGGCCGCTCACCTCAACCACGCGGCGAAAAATCGCGCCGTACATCGCTGCCGCCAACTCCGCCGCCCCCGGGCTGCAGCCGCCCACCACCTTGGGAATCTCCTGCCGCGCTACGGTTTCGTTCCCCGGATCCTCGCGCTCCGGCGAAAACACCACCAGGAGGCCGCGATCGCCGCCATCCCGCGCTACTTTCAACCCTTTCGCGTTGCCGCGCTCGAGCAGCGGAACCACGATCTCTTCCGTGGTTCCCGGATAGGTCGTGCTTTCCAGCGCAATCAACTGATCCTCATGGACAAATGGGGCGATCGACTCGATCGTTCCCTTTACATAGCTCAGGTCCGGCTCGTGGTGCTCGTCGAGCGGCGTCGGCACGCAGATAATCACCGCATCCATGCGCGCAATTTCGGAGTTGTCGCCCGTGGCCCGAAAGCCCGCCCGCTGCGCCTCCTCAATCGCCTCGGGCAAGATGCGCACAATGTAGGATCCGCCAGCGTTGAGCGTAGCCACCTTGTCCGACGCAATGTCGAACCCCGTCACCCGGAACCGCTCCGCGCTGAACAACAACGCCAGCGGCAACCCTACATAGCCCATCCCGACAATCCCGATTCGGGCTTCCCGGGTCTGCATCTTGTGCTTGAGCTCTTCCAGTCGGCTCACGGTTACATAGTTCATAATTCTCGATTGTAAGACGTTGCCCGCCGCAGCCGAAGCCGCCCGGAAGCGTCCTGAGGCGATACCGGTCGGGCGCCCATAGCGGCGCCCTTGTGAAATCATGAAATTGTCTAGGATTCAGCGACTTGAAGGACGGCAGCCAAGATGATTCCGCTCATTGTGCTGGCGGTAGCGTTTGCGGGGTTCCGGCTGGCCGGACTCGGCGCGCCTTATTTCGCCAACTGGCAGCATGCATTGCGCGCGGCGCTCGGCGTCATGTTCCTGCTCACGGCGTCGGCGCACTGGGGTCGGCGCCGGTCCGATCTCATGCGCATGGTCCCGCGCGGCATCGGCGATGCAGGAATGTGGGTGACGCTTACCGGCATCGCCGAGATTTTGATTGCCATCGGACTCGAGATCCCGCGCGCTGCCACCGTCGTTGCGGTCTGCGCCGCCGCCATGCTGGCTTGCCTTTTCCCCGCCAATGCGAAGGCGGCGCGCGAGGGATTGACGATAGGTGGCCGGCCGGTGCCCAAACTCGGTCCGCGGCTGGCCATCCAGGTCGTGTTCATTGCGTCCCTGCTGGCCTCGGTCTGGCCAAGGTAGAGTGTATGTAGGTCAACGCGCCTTCTATTCGCCAGGTCCGTCCCCCCCGGAGCAAAACGCGAATGTGTCTTCAGCCTCCCGGGGGTGCGGCGGCGATTTCTGGCGAGACCTACGAGTCAAATTCGGTTGGGAGCATCATTTGCCAAAATATCTCGTCACCGGCGCTGCCGGGTTCATCGGTCGCTCCATTGCAGCGGCGCTGCTCGAGCGCGGCGAATCCGTGCGCGGCGTCGACAACTTCATCACCGGCAAGCGCGCCAATCTCACCGGCCTCGAAGCTATGGAATTCCTCGAAGCCGACCTTGCCGACCCGGCCGCCTGCCGCCGGGCCTGCGCCGGCGTTGCGGTCGTCTTTCACGAGGCGGCGCTGGCCTCGGTTCCCCGTTCCGTGGCCGACCCGCTGGCCACTAACCGCAACTGCGTCGACGCCACCCTTAACCTGCTGCTCGCCGCCCGCGAGGCGGGCGTCCGCCGCCTTGTCTACGCCGGTTCTTCTTCCGTCTACGGCGACTCCCCCACCTTGCCCAAGCACGAAGAGATGCCACCCAACCCCATCAGCCCCTACGCCGTCGCCAAGTTGACGGGCGAGCACTACATGCGCGCCTTCGCCCGCGTCTACGGCCTTGAGACTGTCGTGCTCCGTTACTTCAACGTGTTCGGTCCGTACCAGGACCCCACTTCCCACTATTCGGGCGTTCTGGCCATCTTCTGCCGCAAAATGCTCGCCGGCGAACAGCCCACCATCTACGGCGATGGCGAGCAGAGCCGCGACTTCACCTATATCGACAACGTGGTTGAAGGCAATCTCCTGGCCGCCGCCGCTCCGGCGGAAAAAGTCGCTGGCCAGATGATGAACCTCGCCACCGGCGCCCGCACCACCCTCAACCAAACGTTCGACCTCCTCTGCGAACTCACCGGCTACCGTGGCCAGCCTGTCTACGCCGCTCCGCGCGCCGGCGATATCCGCGATTCGCTGGCCGATATCCGCCGCGCCGAGGCTTTGCTCGGCTACCGGCCCCTGATCGATTTCCGTGAGGGTCTGCGCCGCACCGTCGAGTGGAGTCGAAGCGCCATCGCACATTTTTGAACCGGCAGCTTCAACGTGAGAGATCGCCCCATTTCCACTTGGGGAGCGCGGTTGCGCAAGGGCGCGGCCGCGGCGCCGGAGTCGGGTCGTAATGACCCCAATTTTGAATAGGCGCCGTTTTATAGCGGTTCTCCAATTGGTGTAGAGCAAAACCTCGAACGTTGAGTGGCGTTTTTAGCAAGAAAACGCCACCTGGCACGCCCCTCAAAACTCCACGGGAATTGGAGAACCGCCGTAACCGCGCCGAGAATCACGCAAAAATGGAGCGCTCGGCCTCTGCGCAGTGAATTCGGCGGCGGACTCTTAGCTGAAATATGCGGTGAGCGTAAGCACCAGCAGAGTGACGCCGATCGCGATGGCGGTGAATCCCACGACCTTGGAGAAGTTGATCTGCCAGATGCCCGGCGCTTCGGTCACGAGGCGCATCCCCAGCTTGCCTTCCTTGACTGCCCGCTCATATTCGAGCGGGTGCCTGATCTTGAATTCCTCTTCGCTCTCCACGCCAGTAAACATCGCCAGGTCCATGGGAAAGCTGTCGGGGTGCAAGTGGGTGTTGACGAAGTGGATGGAGAAGATGAACAGGATGGCGAGCAATCCTTCTTCGCTGTGGATGACCAGCACGGCGTTTAACGCCCAGCCGGGCAGAAATCTGGCGAAGAACGGGGCGAACCACATGGCGTAACCGGAGAAGCCGATGACCACCATTCCCCAAAAGACAGCCCAGTAGTCGAACTTCTCCCAATACGCGTAGCGCTCGAATTTCGGCTTGGAACCGAGGCCGACGAACCAGCGTAGGTGGCCGAGGAGGTCCTTAACGTCCTGCCAGTTGGCAACCATCGAAGTCGGCCCCCAGAAGATGCCCTTTTCACGGTTCAGGACGCCGCGCGTGAAGACATCCTTGACATGAATCAGAAAAGCGATGGTGAGCGCCACGGCGCAGAGCTTATGAAAGGCTAGAATGGCGCCGAAGCCGCCGACGGCGCGCGCAACGCCACGCGCCCACACGCTGTCGCTGAAGCGCAAGCACATTCCTGTCGCCGCCAATCCCAGAAAAGTGGTGAACAGCACCGCGTGGAGGTAACGCTGCTCGCGGGTGAAGCGCATGAAATAGCGTTGCCGGGCGCCAGCCGGTTTTTCGGTTTCAACGCCTTCGACGGTTTCGACGACCGCTTGTTCAGGCATCTTTTTCTCCTTGGGCCGAGCCGTTTCCGCTGTTTTGAATCTGGTTGTACCGAGCGCGGATCAGCCACAGGACGGTGTGGATGACAAAGAAGGTCAACACGCCGATGAGCAGCAGATTCATGAACAGGCGCACAAAATAGAGGCCAGGATTGAGCTTGCGGTCGTGCGCATTGGCGTGGGGTTGATATTGGATAAAACTGATGTTGGCGCCGGCGTGGCAGCGTCCGCAGGTCTTCACCAGGTTGGCTCTGTTGATAGGAGACCGCAGATCGGCAGTGGCCAGAACTTGGTGCGCCCCGTGGCAGTCCCAGCAGCGCGCCGTCTGCACGTAGCCGCCCAGCAGGCCTAATTGCGAGTGGAAGGTGTCGCGGTAAGTGGAGAACTTGTCCGTATGACACGAGCCGCAGATGGGTGTGGACTGCATGCGGAATTCCGCCTCGGTGGGCTGTAGGATGGCGTGCGCGGTGTGGCAGTCCGTGCAGACCGGCGCTTTGGGATCGCCGGCGGCAACTGCTTTGCCGTGCACTCCGCGGTCGTAATCCGCCTCGATCATGGCGTGGCATTTTCCGCACGTCTCGGGAATCTTTGTTTTGTACGTCGCACTCTGCGGAGTGTTATGGCTCAGGATATGATGCGACCCATGGCAGCTTTGGCAGTTGGCCGCCACCAGCAGGCCCTCCTTGCTGAGCGCGAAGCCGTGGATGGAATCAACGTACATGGAATAGACATTCGGCAGGCCATACTTTTTCGCCAACTCAGGATTTCCGTGGCACGCGCCGCAGGTGCGCGGAATGTTGAGCGGATAAACGGCCGAGCGCGAATCGTCTTTGGGAAAAATGGCGTGCGCGTTGCCGTGGCAACTGGTGCAGGCATGGCCCGAGAGGATGCTCCCGGTAACCTGCGAGGCTTCATCGGCGTGGCAGCTCTTGCACTCGACCGGCGCGACATGGTCCGGGTGGGGATAGCCTTTGACGCCGGCGTGGCAATTACTGCATTGGAGGCTGCCGTGAATGCTGGCGGCAAAGGTCTTTCCGTCAACCGCGATGCTGTGACCCGCGGCGTCGGTCATGCTGGCGTCGGCATGGCAAATGAGGCAGCCGGTTTGCGGCCGGGCCGCGTACGGCGCCACAACCAGACCAAACACCATCAGGGCGGACGCCAAAACCCTGCTCCGAATAAAAGAGCAAACGCTTCGAACCGCGGCTACCACCATCCTGCCGACTTCTTTCTCCAGGCGGACATGAAACGTTCGCTGCTGGCTGGCAATGGACAACGCTCCGGCGGCCCATGTGTTTTCCGGCCAGACGGATGCTATCTCTGAGATAGTCCGTTTGAGAAATGAGTCGCAGTGACAGGTGTCACAAACCGCGCGACAGAGATCACAAGATGCGCGCGATTCACGCCCGGAATTCCCGGGCGGAGTGAGATGGCGCTCACGCGCGGCGGCGATTTGGGGGCCGGATCACCGGCTTCTTCACGCGCAAATTAGCCGAGCTGGGCTTCGATGTGGGCCCGCATAACGCCCACCAAAAGCGCGCGTAATCTCCAGCATTCCCGCTCCCGGCGCGGCCCCGGATTCACGGCCCTGAATTTGCGCTGTGTTAGCTTATTTGTTGGAGAAAAATCAAAAGAGTCATGGGCGCCATTACTTCCTTCATCAAGCATCACTATCGTCATTTCAACGCCGCCGCATTGGTGGATGCGGCGGAGGGATACAAGAAGCTGCTGGAAGCGGGCGGCAAGATGTTTGTGACCATCGCCGGGGCGATGAGCACCGCGGAGCTGGGACTTTCGCTTGCAGAGATGATCCGTCAAGATAAGATTCACGGCATTTGCTGCACGGGCGCCAATCTTGAAGAAGATATCTTCAATCTGGTGGCGCACAGTTTCTACGAGCGCGTTCCGCATTATCGCGATCTGACCCCGGGGGACGAGGCCGCGCTGCTCAATCGGCACATGAACCGCGTGACCGACACCTGCATTCCGGAGATGGAGGCGATGCGGCGCATCGAAAACGAGGTGCTGCAGGAGTGGGTGAAGGCGGACAAGGCCGATGAGCGCTGGTTTCCGCACCAGTTTATGTATAAGATTCTGTGCTCGGGCAGGCTCGAGAAAAGCTATCAGATCGATCCCAAGGATAGTTGGCTGCTGGCGGCGGCAAGGAAGAACCTGCCCATGTTTGTGCCGGGTTGGGAAGACGCGACGCTGGGCAATATGTATGCCGGGCATTGCATCTCGGGCGACGTGAAGAAGGTGCACACGGTGCGCACCGGCATCGAGTACATGATGGAGCTGGCCGAGTGGTATACGCAGACGACGGCCCAGACGCCGCTGGGGTTCTTTCAGATTGGGGGCGGGATCGCGGGCGATTTTCCCATCTGCGTGGTGCCCATGCTTCACCAGGACCTGCAGCGTGAGAACGTGCCGCTGTGGGCCTACTTCTGCCAGATTTCGGACTCGACCACGAGCTACGGGTCGTACTCCGGCGCCGTGCCCAACGAGAAGATCACCTGGGGCAAATTGGGCGAAAAGACGCCGAAGCACATCATCGAAAGCGACGCCAGCATCGTGGCGCCGCTGGTGTTTGCCTATGTGCTGGGGTGGTGAAAGGCAGCTTCTAGCTTCTAGCTTCCAGCCGGTCCGTGGATGGAATTGGCGCTCGTGGTTGCCCAGGGGCGCCGAATCGGGGCTCCGGCACGAGCATTTTTATCCCGGTTGCAGGCCGTCGACTGGCGCCCGCAAAGTTTTAGCCTTAGCCTCGTCTGCCTTCGCCTCCAAGTCCTTTTCGAGCCGGCTTAGATTGGTTTGGAACTCGACTACCCATGACTTTGTTTCTTGTTCGACCTGGTTCCTGATGGCAAGGCTGAAAGCGGTGCAGGTTTGGATGAGGGCGTCCAGCTGTTCCTGGGTAGGTGGAGCGCCGCGCATTTTGGCCATGTTACGGCTCCACTCGAAGCGAAATTCCTCGAGCGACTTCTCGATGGCCATGGCAGTCGTGACGTAACGGATCCAGCCTGTCGAATAACCAAAATAGCGATCGAGACCCAAGCATCCCGCCGCAATGCCGATCAAGAGATAACCCGATTGACCAAAATCGAAAGGAAACATGGCCGCAACAGTAGCCGGCAGCGTTGCCTTGACAATGGGTACGAGGCCGCCCAGCACAAACAGGATAATGGCCGCAAAGCGCAGGACCATGGACATGCGCGCCTTGGAGCGCTTCTTGTTCCAATACCACTCGATCTGCATACGGGCCTGATCTTCCACGTAGCGGTGCAACGCGCAGAGAGAGCTATCTACATGCGCCTCTTTCCAGGACAGCTGGGATAGATCGATTGGCGGCGAAGCCATGGCTCCAAAGTCTACACGCCTTTGACGACGCAATCAATCGACGAATTTTTTGGGGATTTTCCGCCAAGGTCGGCTGTTACCCTGCTTGCCGCACCTCGCGGCACTCTTCCACCGGAATCGGCACCTGCTCCACGATTTCCAGGCCGAAGCCTTCGAGGGCGGGGATGTGCATGGGGGTGTTGGAGAGCAGGCGGATGCGCTGAATACCCAAATCGGACAAGATCTGGCCGCCGAGACCAATGGCGCGCAGAATGCGGCCGGAACGGGCCTGCGAGCCCTCGCGGGCGCGCAGTTCTTGATGAAGAATGAGGCGGCCGGAGCGGGCTTCGCGTTCTTCGGCGGGAACCGCGACGCCGCCGGGGCGGAAAGCCTCGGCTGGAGTGTAGTCGATTTCAAAGCCGCGCGAGGTGTTGTGGAGATAAAGCACCACGCCGCAACCTTCCTCGGCAATCATGCGCAACGACTGGTCGAGCACCTCGCGGCAGCGGCAGTCGGCGGCGAAGACATCGCCCGCCGTGCAACGGGTGTGGACGCGCACCAGGACGGGATGGGTGCAGGGAGGCCGGGGTTCGGCTGAAGGCGGCGTGGGGGCCGGACCCGCCGTCCAGCCGAGTCCTGCGCCGTCGGCCGGGCCATCGAGAAACGCCGGACAGTGCGGGCAAAGATTGCCGCGGATCAGTGCGATGTGGCTTTCGCCGCCCGTCACCTCGCTTTCATACGCGATCATGCGGAACTCGCCATAGCGGGTTTGAATGCGGCTTTCCCCGGCGCGCACGATATAGCGCTCGTGGCGCAGGCGGTAGCGGATCAGTTCGGCGACCGTGAGGATGGTAAGCCCATGCTCTTTACAGAACGGGATCAGGTCCGGGATGCGCGCCATCTCGCCATCGTCGCGCATGATCTCGCAGATAACGCCGGAGGGGTTGAGGCCGGCCAGGCGGGCGAGGTCGACCGAAGCCTCGGTTTGCCCGGCCCGCACCAGAACGCCGCCGCGGCGGGCGCGTAGGGGAAAGATGTGCCCGGGGCGGGCGAGATCGGAATAGGTGGAGCGCGCATCGATGGCGGTGCGGATGGTGTGGGCGCGGTCGGCGGCGGAAATCCCGGTGGTGACCCCTTCGCGGGCCTCGATGGTCTCGGTAAACGCGGTTCCGAAGCGCGAGGAGTTGTGCTGCGTCATGGGGAACAGCCGCAAATGGTCGGCGCGCTCCTCAGTGAGGGAAAGGCAGACGAGACCGCGGCCATAACGGGCCATGAAGTTGATGGCCTCGGGAGTGACGAACTCGGCGGCCATCGTGAGGTCGCCCTCGTTTTCGCGGTCCTCGTCGTCAACCACCACCACCATGCGGCCGGCGCGAATCTCGGCCAGCGCGCCGGGAACGTCGACGAAAGGGGGCTCAAAAGTGCGCGGCGCTTGGGGCATAGTGTCCCTTTATTTTCGCTTATCCGGCGAGCAAATGCGAGAAATGCGGAGGGTGACGACGGAGAGGCGGCTCAAGGTTCGGCGGTTATAGCGGTTCTCCAATTGGTGTAGAGCAGAACCTCGAACGTTGCGTGGCGTTTTTCCCAAGAAAACGCCACCTGGCACGCCCCTCAAAACTCCACGGGAATTGGAGAACCGCCGTAGACACACGGAGCCCAGCGTTATGAGGATGTCTTGTCCGCTATCGCCGACGAGCGCCTCAGCGACTAGACGCTGATCGGGATGGTATTGGCCAGATCGCGTCGCGCTGCTCTCAAGCCAAGGACGGGCTCTCCGGCGACGCTTCCGCTGCTTCGCTCGATGCGATCGGCGTCAGGAGCGGCCAGCCCTTGCGCAGCACGTAGTCCAGCCACGCCCCGGCGATCTGCGAAGTAAGAACGGCTGCCACCACGAGCGTTGTGTAGAACTTGGAACTGATGATACCGGCGTCGAAGGCGACACTGGCCAGCACAATGCCCGGGCCTCCGCGCGCGTTCGTGGTGATGGCGAGATTAAGAAGATCCAATCCGCGAAATCCCGCAAAGCGAGCGGCGAGGGAAACGGAAAATACCTTGACGAGGCAGGTTCCGCCAATGAAGGCGATCATCATCCAAAGCGACACGCCTCGAATCAAGTCCAGCTTCAGGCCGACCACAGCGAAGTAAACAGGAATAAAGAAGGCGAAGGAGACTTTGCCGATGGCGTCGAGCGCTTCAGCAAAGATCCGGCGCTTTTTATGCACGACGGCGAATCCCGCCAGGAAAGCTGCGAAGACGAGGCTGATATCAAGTGCTCCTGCGACGGCGCAGTAGGCGAGGAGAACGGCTATCGCATAACCCGCGGGGGAAGACCTGACAAGGACGTTGAAGGGCGCTTTATTGAGGCGCTTGATCAAGCGCGGAACGAGGGTCAGGCCCAGGACGAAAAAGATTACCGTCGCCAGGAGATGATAGGACATCGCCTTCGGATCGAGGACCGCTTTCCCCGCCACGGCCGTGGCAATCGCCAAGGCAAGCCAAAGCACGACGTCTTCGAGAACGGCGACTCCGAGAACCAGCCGAGCAAATCGCGTGTGAAAGATTTTGAGATCGGCAAAGATTTTGGAGACCACGGGGACTGAGGTTACGGCCACACCTACGGCAAGGATAATCGTGAGTGAGACACGGTTGCCGTTTGGACCTGCCAACGATGGCCGAATAAGCCAGGGGGCGAAGAGCAATCCGAGGACGAACGGCAGTCCTGTGCCGACCATGATGAGCCAGCCAACTTCGCGCCGCTCTTCGCGAGTGAAAAGCTGCTGCGTTTCAGCGCCGGCAAGGAACATGAGCAGTAGCAAACCCAGCCAGTAAACGAAATCCAGGATGTTGCCCTGGTGTTTGGCGCTGTCAATAAAGCGGGCGGCAACCGGCAAACCTCCGATGAGTGCGTTGCCGAGAACCACCCCGGCCAGTATTTCGCCGATGACCTTCGGCTGCCGCATTTTTACGAACAGCCATCCCAATAACTGGGCAAGACCCAACAATAGCAAAAGGAGGAGGAGAAGCTGAGTCAGTTCCGAGTTTGACATGATTCACGCTCTGGGCGTGTTGGATGCGGTTCTTTGTGGATTCGTCTGTCGCGGACGGACGCCATTTTGAGACTTGAAGAGGGAGAGCGATGTTGCGGAGCGTTGCGAGCGGGGGGGACGCTCACCGGGCTGGTTCTCAAATGACGGGAACAGCACAAATCGTGATTCCAGCTCCGATCCGGTTCTGTCCGGTGGTTCTGAGTGTCCGGCCGGCCAATTCGGAGGTTACGCGCCTAGCAGGCCATAGGCAGCAAAAGCGCCGCCCGAAGGCGGCGCTTTTCAGTTCACTGGCAAAAAGAAGGAAGTTCTACAACGTCGATTCAATCTCAAAGCCCCAGGCCTCAAGCAGGGCCTCGGGGATGTACTTGGAATTCTTGTTCCGCCGCGCCCACTCGCGAAGGCGGGTAGACCGGATATACTGATCCGGCGGCAGCTTGAACTCCTTCACGATCTGCTCGAAGGAGGTAACTGTGGGCACAACTGGCCCGATGGGCTCCGGCTTGCCCCAATTCGGATTTCCACGACGCTTTGCCATTTGTTCAGTGTCCTTAAAAAATGGTGGATTTCTTTACTTTCCTCTGCCGCGTGTTTCGGGGGAGACGATGGGCCCGGAGGAAACTTTAGTGTTATTTTAGGGATTTTTTCTTCAAAAATCAATAGAAAAATGGATAGGGCGCTGCAGCGCAGCAAACCCGGCTCCCGGCCAACTCTTGTAACGTATTTTACTCAATTGAGGGCGGTTAGACCTGTTTTTTCCACTCGGCGCCTGGTGTCCGGGCGGTGGAAAGTTGGTCCAACGCCGATCACCCCCGCAGCCGGTTTCCACAGGCTCGAGGTTACTTTTCCGCCAACATTACCTCCGGCCCCTGGAAGCCGCCGCGACACGGAGGCGCCCTGCTGCATACACACAGCAGTCAGGAACCCCAAAAACCGGAAATCGAGGGCAAACCGCGCCGCCTGTCAGGCCCAGCCGTCAAAAGCTCCGCTGCGCAGCGCGGCGGCCAGGGATTCGATGTCCGCCGCCAGGCTCCGGTCTTCCTCGAGCCGCGGAACCACAGCGCGCACGGCAGCCTGCGCGCGGCGGAGTTCGAGGCTGGGCTGGAGGGGACGGCGAAACTCCAGCCCTTGCGCGGCGCACATGAGCTCGATGGCCACGATCCGCTCGACGTTTTCGACGATCTGACGCAGCTTGAGCGCGCCGGTCATGCCCATCGAGACGTGGTCCTCCTTGCCGCCGCTGGTGGGAATGGTTCCCGTGGAAGCAGGCGCGGCCAGCACCTGGCACTCATTAATGAGCGCCGCGGCCACGATTTGCGCCATCATGTAGCCCGAAGAGAGCCCGGGGTCGGGCGAAAGAAACGGCGGCAGCCCCTCGTTGACGTCGGGATTGAGAAGGCGATCGACGCGGCGCTCCGCGATTCCGGCAAGGTCAGTGAGCGCGATGGCCGCGTAGTCGAGGGCGTAGGCCAGCGGCGCGCCATGAAAATTGCCTCCGGACACAACATCGTTGTTTTGGGTTTTGGACGACGAATCTGCAAAGACGAGGGGGTTATCGGTCGCCGAGCCGGATTCCAACTCTAAAATGCCGGCGGCGTGGTCGAGCACATCGCGGACGGCGCCATGCACCTGGGGCATGCAACGGAGACAGTAGGCGTCCTGCACGCGCGCATCGTGCTCGCGGTGGGACTCGCGAATCTCCGAGCCGGCGAGCAGGCTGAGCAGATGGGCGGCCGCCGCCACCTGCCCGGCGTGGGGGCGCGCGGCATGAATGCGCGGATCGAAGGCGGCGGGCGTGCCCATCAGCGCTTCGAGCGACATGGCTCCGGCCACGTCGGCGAGTTGCGCCAGCCGCCGCCCCCGCGCCACGGCCAGGCCGCCCACGGCGTTCATGGCCTGGGCGCCATTGAGTAAGGCGACACCCTCCTTGGCTGCCAGGACCAACGGCTGCAGCCCGGCGCGCTTCAGCGCTTCCCGGCCCGCCAACCGCTCGGTCTGGTAGAAAGCCTCGCCCTCGCCGATGACGACCAGCGCGAGATGGGCCAAGGGCGCAAGATCGCCGCTTGCGCCCACGGACCCTTTTTCAGGAATCACCGGATGCACGCCGGCGTTGAGCATGGCGACGAGCAACTCGACCGGCTCCGGACGCACGCCGCTGAAGCCCTTCACCAGCACGTTAGCCCGCAACAGGAGCATGGCGCGCGACTCGGCTTGAGAGAGCGGTTGGCCTACGCCGCCCGCATGGCTGCGAATCAGGTTCAATTGCAAGGCGGCGAGCTTGTCAGGAGGCACTTTCACATCCGCGAGTCTGCCGAAGCCGGTGTTGACGCCATAGACGGTTTGTCCGGCGGCGAGAATGCGCTCGATGCAATCGCGGCCCGCGGCGATGCGCGCCCGCGCGGCGCTCGAGATGGCGACTGGGCGGCTATGGAGCGAAACGTCTTCCAATTCGGCAAGTGAAAGCGGCTGGCCCTCCAGCGTCAAAATTTCCATGCCGTCCATGCTACGGCAAGGGGCGGTTGAAGGGCCTGGCGGAGGTGGCTTCGTTTGCCGGCGAAAAGGCGCGCGGAGTCTCAGAGTCTCCGTCTCAGCAAGAGCCGGCAAAGCGCTCTTGCGCCGATGCAAGAGCACTTCTTCTTCACATGTAGCCGTTGTAATTTCAATTGAAGGTGGCGATTCTATGGGGAATCGCCGCTTGAGTTCCCGGCTTCGGCGTAGAGCAGCAGCAGAAGTGCTTTAGAATTGGTTTTTCGGAGAAGATATGCCCGAGCCAATATGCGATATCGGCCTCATCGGCCTTGCCGTCATGGGACAGAATCTTGTCCTCAACATGAACGACCATGGATTCAAGGTCGCCGTTTTTAACCGCACGGTTTCGAAAGTCGACGATTTTCTGGCCCATGAAGCCAAAGGGACGGCGGTGGTGGGCGCGCACTCGGTTGAGGAATTGACAGGGCTCCTCAAGCGCCCGCGTCGCGTGATGCTGATGGTGAAAGCGGGCGACACCGTAGATCAGATGATCGACCAGGTGGCGGGGCGCCTCGAAGCCGGCGACATCCTCATTGACGGCGGCAATTCGCTCTTTACCGATTCGACCCGCCGGACGAGGGCTCTGGCGGAAAAGGGCATTCTCTTTATCGGTACTGGCGTTTCGGGCGGCGAGGAGGGCGCGCGCCACGGCCCCTCCATCATGCCCGGCGGCAATCCCGCAGCGTGGCCGCACGTGAAGCCGATTTTTCAGGCGATTGCCGCGAAGGTGGAGGACGGCACACCGTGCTGCGACTGGGTGGGCGAAGAGGGCGCCGGCCACTATGTGAAGATGGTCCACAACGGCATCGAATACGGCGACATGCAGTTGATTTGCGAGGCGTACGATCTGCTGCAGCGCGGGCTGGGATTAACGGCCGACGAACTGCACCAGGTTTTTGCCGAATGGAACAAGGGCGAGCTCGATAGCTACCTGATTGAAATTTCGAGCGACATTTTCGCCAAGAAGGATGAGGACGGCGCGCCGCTGGTGGACAAAATCCTGGACGCGGCGGGCCAGAAGGGCACGGGCAAGTGGACCGTCATCAGCGCGCTTGACACGGGCCAACCGGTAACCCTGATCGGCGAATCGGTTTTTGCGCGCTGCCTCTCGGCGCTGAAAGAAGAGCGCGTGGCGGCGGCGAAAATTCTCTCCGGGCCTGCGGCCAAAGCTGCAATCGGCGACCGCACGGCGTTTATCGAAGATGTGCGCCGGGCGCTTTACTGCTCGAAAATCGTGTCGTATGCGCAGGGATACATGCTGTTGCGCGCGGCCGGCGAGGAAAACCACTGGAATCTGAATATGGGCGGCATCGCGCTGATGTGGCGCGGAGGGTGCATCATTCGCAGCCGCTTTTTGGGCAAAATTAAAGACGCCTTCGACAAGAACCACAACATCACCAACCTGCTGCTCGACAGCTTTTTCTCGAACGCGGTGAATCAGTATCAGGATTCATGGCGCAAAGCGGTGGCGCACGCGGCGCAGATGGGCGTGCCGACGCCCGCTTTCTCGACCGCGCTCGCGTTTTTCGACGGCTACCGCGCGGCGCGGCTGCCCGCCAATTTGCTGCAGGCGCAGCGCGACTACTTTGGAGCGCACACCTACGAGCGCGTCGACCAGCCGCGGGGGAAATTCTTCCACACCAACTGGACAGGACATGGTGGGCGCGTTTCGTCAGGGTCGTATAACGTCTGAGAAACGAGTGATCAGTCGTCAGTTTTCAGTGGTCAGTGCTCAGTGACCAGACCGCCTATAGCGGTTCTCCAATTGGTGTAGAGCAGAACCTCGAACGTTGAGTGGCGTTTTTCCCAAGAAAACGCCACCCGGCACGCCCCTCAAAACTTCACGGGAATTGGAGAACCGCCGTAATTTGGGAAATATGCTTTCCAGCCCACCGACGTGGAGCACTGGCGCTGCCGTTTGCGCGTTGGTTTCACGGCTCGCGAATCTTGGCTGATAAATCCTCGAAGGTTACGCCGGGCGAGAGAATGAGCTGGTGAGGAACGCCGGCGGGAACGACAATCACATCGCCCACAGAGATCTTTCTCGCCACGCCGTTTTCGACGCTCGATCCGTGGCTTTCGCCGTTCGCCCCGTCCTTGCGGTCTGCAAGCATGCCGCCGGTGACCAGCGTGGCTGAGCCCTTCTCGACGATCATCAGGTCGTCGAAGTGGGCATGCATCTCTGCGCCGCCGGTGTGGGTGCGCACATAGAGGCGCAGCGAGAGATGGCCGTAATTCCCCAGTACGGCGCCGGCGTCGACGGCTTTCGCGGCCTGCGGAACCATGGCTTCGAGACGCGCCTGAATTTCCTGCGCGGGAACGACGAAGGCGCGATCCGGGGCGAGATCCACCGCGGGCGCGCCGAACAGCAACGCGGCAAATATCGAAAGCGCAAATCGCATCGTGTCCTCCCCCTTTCATCAATGCCAAATACGTGGCCTGACTTGGCGGCGTATCCTTGTGCTTTGCCGAATTTCGAAGTCGCGAGCTATCGACTTCACCCAGGGCAGGCTCCAGGCGCCTTCTCGTTCCTTTGGTCTCCCGTTCCCTTGCTCCCTTAGCCCCTTAGTCCTCTGGTCCCTGTCTTATCGCAGGCTTTCCACCGGCGCCGGATCCATGTCGGCGTAGTCCTGGTTTTCGCCGCCCATCCCCCAACAAAAGCTGTAGGCGCGCGTGCCCACGCCGGCGTGGATCGACCATCCCGGCGAGATAACCACGTTTTTGTCCGCCAGCACCAGATGGCGCGTCTCTTCAGGCGGGCCCATGAGATGCACCACGCGCGCGTCGGAACCAAGATTGAAGTACATATAAATCTCGGAGCGGCGCATGTGCGTGTGCGGCGGCATGGTGTTCCAGTTGCTGCCCGGCGCCAGATGGGTGACGCCCATAACCAATTGGCAACTGCGCGCGCCTTGCAGATGGATGTATTTGCAGATGGTGCGCTTGTTGCAGGTTTCCACGCTGCCCAGCTCGGTGGGATTCGCCTCCGCCTTACGCACCAATGTGACCGGATAACTGGAGTGCGCCGGATAACTCAGGAGATAGAAGACTGCCGGCTTGGCCGCGTCGTGGGAAACAAAGCTGACTTCGGCATTGCCGCGGCCGATATAGAGCGCGTCGAGATTCTCTAACTCATAGGTCTTGCCCCCGACGCGAATCGCGCCGCTGCCCCCGATATTCAAAGCTCCCAACTCGCGCCGCTCCGTAAAATACGACGCGCGCAGCGCGGGATCGGTGGGCAAGGCGAGCGCGGATCCGAGTGGAGCGGCAAAACCGGCAATGGCGCGATCGAGATCGACATAGTTGAGATGAAGGGCGCCCGGCTCATAGAGAGCATCCAGCAGAAACGTTCCCCGCAGTTCGCTGGTGGTCATGCGCGGATAGCGCGCTGGATCGGCCATCAATACCGTCTTCATCGCTCCTCCCTAACCCGGCGTAGCCGGAACCAAAACCTGGCATTTTCCCGAAAGTTGGAGCCTTTGAAAAAATGCCGAAATCCCGCATGAATACTGACCGAAACGTACATCGCCAGAAATATTCTGCGCAAAATGTGCAGGATTCAAATGGATAGGTACTAAAGCAGCAATCAGCTCTCAGCTTTCAGCTCCCTGTTCCCTGTTCCCTGTTCCCTGTTCCCTGCTCCCTGTTCCCTGTTCCCTGCTCCCTGTTCTCTGTTCTCTGCTCTCTGTTCTCTGTCGTTCGTGGACCGGTCGCCCTCCCCAGTCGCGCAAGAAGGGCCCATGCGCGCGCCAAGCCATCATGCGTGCGGAACCTGCTCGAGAACCCAGCGCACCAACTCCCGGCCCGCGGCGTAGTTATCGTATGCGGCCGGCAGTTTGCGCCCGTCGGTGTATTCGTTGTAAAGCCATGGATCGACCACGGCGAAGACCGTGCCGCGGCCATATTTCGCCGTCGCCATAAGAATGTCGCCACTGTCACGGAGCGCGGCCTGGGCCGGCGGGGTGACCGAGATGGTGCAGACGTCCTTCACGAAGAGCGTATGCGGATGATGAAAGATTGCTCCATCGCCGGCGACGGCGATTTTGCCCATCTGCCATTGTGTGCCGATCACATGCTTGCGCAGCACGCTGTTAAAGTGGATGCCGAACTTCTCCGCGACTTGATTGAAATGATCGAGGTCGGCGAAGGAAGTGTCGTTCTCCATGATCATCAGCACGCCGCCAGCCTTGACCCACGCGGCGATCTGCGCCGCATCTTCAGCGTTCGCGTAATGCGGATGCGGGTTCTTGGCGAGATTGTCGGGCGAGGCGACGATGTAGACCTGCGTCTTGCGCAGCCCTGCGTCGGTGGGCTCGGAGTAGAGCGTCGCCAAATGCCCGCCAAAGTTCTCGAAAATGTGGCCGAAAAGAGAAAAACCGGACGCACTCCAGTCGTCCCATTTGTAGTGGTAATAGATCTCGCGGCCGGTGGGGTCGGCGCGCATTTGGCTGTTGAACCATGCATCCACCGTGATGGTCATGTCGTGGCCTAGCTTGGCGTTCTGCGCATTTTCCATCTCCGTGCTCGCCAGCAAAAATGTCCCCACGCCTTTGGGATCGTTGGCGAGCGTCTTCTCGCCGGTGTAATACCCATAGCTGCCGTCATGATAGGGATGGCCCCCGAGGTCGGTGGCTTCCACCGTTCCGGTGAGCGTGACGGGGCCGTCAGAAGCGGTTTGAACGAAGGTTTTGAGAACGCCGTTATACCCGCGCTCGGCATTTTCGAGGAAATGCTCGGGCAGATAGCCCAGGCGCACGCCCTTCGCTAATCCATAAACAAAAAGGCAGGAAGCGGATGCCTCAGGGAAGTTGCCCTCGGCGCCGGCCTTGTCGAGAATCTGATGCCACAGGCCGGTCTTGCCGTCCTGATAGCGAACTACGGCGGCGGCATCCGTTTGCAAAATGTTGAGGAGTTGCGCGCGGCCCGGATCGCCTTGGCGATAAAACGGCAACGTGTCGACGAGCGCGGCCATATACCAGCCCATTCCCCGCCCCCACGCCTCGGCTGACATGCCGGTCTGCTTGTTGGCCCAACGCTCCTGCTTCGATGAATCCCAATCCTGGTGAAGCAAGCCGGTTTTCGGATCGCGCAAGTGCTCCTGAACCACCGTGAACTGTCTCGTAATGTCGGCGAACGCTTCAGGACGGTGAAACGTGGCGGCATAGTCAGCGTAGAATGGCTCCGCCTCGTCGATTCCATCGGGCGTCATCTGGTTAGGATTTTTCCCCGACTGCCAGAACCCTCCCGCAGCATTGCGCGGCTGCGCGGCAAAGCGGTTGAAGAGCGTGGTGGCCGCCTGAAAGTATCGCTGATCCTGCGTAACGCCATACAGGAGCATAAGCTGCTCGCCGAGCTGAAAATCCGTAAGCGGGAGCGCCCCGGGGGGCAGCGTGGGCAGGGAGCCATCGACGCCGACAAGCGGATCGACGGAAGCGCGGATGAAATTGAAGTAATCGGGGTCGACGTTCTCGAGCCAGGCTGCTTCGAGGCCGGCGAGAACCGCGGCCTGGTCGTGGGTCCAGGTTGGCGGGGCGCCGGGCCCCAGGCGGCCGTCGGACCAGCGCGCGACGGCCGCCTTGGCCACGCGTTGTGACCAAGGCATGTTGCCGGCGGGGGATTCGCCTGAAACCGCGGCCGGAACACCGCCGATCCAACAAAGACACGCAAAAACGTACAGGAGCTTCATTTTTGACCCCATGGAGCAGGCGTGCACGCCGAAAACTCAGGAGCAATGCGGCCGGACACTGCACCGTTATATCACCGCGCGCTTGCATTTTTTGGCGGCGGTGGCGGGCCAGTTGCACGCGGCTCAAATTTGAGAGTTAGGGCTTTCCCACGTTCGGCCTCGCTGCGTCAACTGGTTCCCCGGGGCCGTTCCTTTCCCAGAGGAGACCCCGGACAATGTATGTGTTCACCGTATCCGTCAGCGCCCCGCCGACTTTGAGGGCCCCGTGAAAGTCGCGGCCGGCAAGACTACACTGAAGCCGTGGAGTCGATCATGGCGTCAGGCCCGGCTGGCGCGACCGTTCGCTTTTATGCCGAATTGAACGATCATCTTCCGCCCCGACTGCAATACCGGCCGGTCGAGAAGCGGCTCGTGCCGCCGGCTTCGGTGAAAGACCTCATCGAGAGTTTCGGTGTGCCTCACACTGAAGTGGACCTGGTGCTTGTGAACGGCGAATCGTCGGATTTCTCGCGTCTGGTTCGAAACGGCGATCGCGTGGCCGTCTACCCCGTATTCGAGTCGCTCGACATCACGCCCGTGCTGCGTCTGCGGCCTCAGCCGTTGCGGGAACCCAAATTCGTGCTCGATGTTCATTTGGGCAAGTTGGCCGGTTATCTGCGCATGCTCGGTTTCGACTCCCTCTACGCGAATCGCGCCAGCGATCCGGAACTGGTTGCGATATCGGCCCAACAGGAACGCATCCTGCTGACACGAGACCGCGGCGTGCTGAAACACTCCGCCGTGACGCGCGGGTACTGGATGCGCGAAACGGATAGCCGCCGGCAGACTGAAGAAGTGGTGGGACGCTTCGATCTGGCCCGGTGCATGCGCCCGTTCACCCGCTGCATGGTCTGCAATGGATTGCTCAACCCGGTCTCCAAAGCTGAAGTTGAGCGGCAGGCGCCGAAAAGAATCTTGGAATCGCGCCATGAGTTCCAGCAATGCCCGGGCTGCGGGCGAGTGTACTGGGAAGGCTCGCACTACCAGCGGATGAGGCGCTGGATTGAACAATTGGCGGCTGCGACGCAGACGCGTTGATTGAACGACGGAGCACTTACAGCCCTTTGTTCAGGACTTATTGGCCCCGCCAAATTGGAATCGATCAAAGTAGTCCAGCGTGTTGGCCGCCAGGGTTCGGGTGAAATTTTCGGCGCCGGCGGGTCTGGCTATAGCGGTTCTCCAATTGGTGTAGAGCAGAACCTCGAACGTTGAGTGGCCTTTTTCCCAAGAAAACGCCACCTGGCACGCCCCTCAAAACTCCACGGGAATTGGAGAACCGCCGTAATTGCGCCGCCTGCCCTGCCCAAAGCTGCATGCAATCGTTTGAGTTTGCCCGTTCGGATGCATTGCGTAGCGGAAGGACGAGGGTCGCAGCATAGGGAAATGGAAGCGCAGCATCCGACATCAGTCCGCCTTCTTCAACGTAGCGGTTCACAATGGCCCGGGCCGGTCGTCCACTGAAGAGATTGGTCAGCGCCGTGCCGCTCTCGCTGACCTCCTCAAGCGCTTTTCGATAGAGCGGCGGAATTTCAGCCTCAGGGCAGAACAGGTAGGCCGTGCCCATCTGAACGCCCGAGGCTCCAAGTGCGAAAGCCGCGACAATGCCCCTGGCGTCGGCGATGCCACCCGTGGCGATGAGGGGAATCTTAACTTGATCCGCCACCTGGGGCAGCAAGGCGAACAAGCCCGCCTGGCGCGCGGGGTCCTTTTCCAGGAACATGCCACGATGGCCGCCAGCCTCAACGCCCTGGACGATCACCGCATCACAGCCGTGTTCCTCGAGCCATTTTGCTTCCGCAACGCTCGTAGCCGTGGACAGGATGCGGATATTCCGATTCTTTAGTCGATCGACGAGGGCAGGCGCGGGAAGCCCGAAGTGAAAGCTCACCACCGGTGGACGAATCTCTTCAACGAATCTGCAGGCCTCTTTATCGAACGGCATGCGCAGGCGGGATGGAGGAACCGTTTCGGGATCAAGCCCCCACCGGACGTAGAAAGGACGGAGAAAATCCCTCCATCTTTCGATGTCCGCCTGGCTGGGCGCCTGCATGACGTGGCAAAAGAAGTTGAGATTGAAGGGTCGATCTGTTGCCTCACGCAGTTTTTGAACCGATGCGCGCACTTCGTCCAAACTCTTCAAAGCGCAGGCGAACGATCCGAGTCCTCCTGCTTTGCAGACGGCGAGTGCAAGCCGCACAGAGTCCGCGCCCGCCATGGGAGCCTGAATGATCGGCGTTTCCATGCCGAGAAGATCGAGAATTCGCCGATTCCGCCACTGTTGCATTGAATGTCCCTCGATCGGATCACGTTAGCTGTTGTAAGGGCGCACATGCAACCGCACTCCGGGTTCTCGCGCATTGTCCGGATTGCTTGAACAAAACTCGATCCTTTTGAATCGCCCGTCCTTCAAAGGGAACGGACGGCAACGCCTGCGATGTACACTGTGCCGTGTACCGGTCCGAGGAGAGATTGGCCTTGAGCGCAACGGGATTGGATCTGGACAGGATGCTCGATATCGCTTGGGTGCGTGCGCAGTTTCCGTCGCTCGCAACCGAGGTCGACGGCCAGACCGCAGTCTTTCTCGACGGCCCTGCGGGCGCCCAGACCCCCGCCCAGGTCGTTGCGGCAATCCAGAACTACCTTTTGCATTCCAATGCCAATACCCATGGCGCCTTCCTGACCAGTCAGCGCAGCGACGAGATGATCGCCCATACGCGTGCGGCGATGGCGGATTTCTTCCATTGCGACTCGTCCGAAGTTGTCTTTGGCCCGAACATGACCACCCTTACCTTCGCAGTGTCGCGAGCGATCGGGCGAGAGTTGGGGCCGGGCGATGAGATTCTCCTCACGATTCTCGATCATGACGCCAATTTCTCGCCCTGGAAGGCGCTCGAGGAAAAGGGCGTGGTCATCCAGGTAGCGGATATTCACGAGGAGGACTGCACGCTCGACCTCGAGGACCTGAAAGGCAAATTGAGCTGCCGGACGAAACTCGTGGCTCTCGGCTACGCGTCCAACGCGGTGGGAACCATCAATCCAGTTCGAGAGATCGCGCGCCTGGCCCATGCCGCCGGCGCCATGGCATTTATTGACGCGGTGCACTATGCCCCTCATGGTTTGACCGACGTCCAAGAGCTCGATTGCGATTTCCTGATTTGCTCCGCATACAAATTCTTTGGGCCGCACATGGGTGTGCTCTACGGAAGACGCGAACATTTGGAGCGACTCCGGCCGTACAAGGTTCGGCCGTCTGCCGATCAGATTCCGGATCGGTGGGAAACGGGCACCCAGGCGCACGAGTTGATCGCCGGGATCGGCGCGGCGGTCGAATACATTGCCGAAGTGGGGCGCCACAGCGATCCGGCGGCGCATACGCGGAGGGAAGCGCTGGCGGCGGCCTATGGCGCCACGGTCGCATACGAGCGCCGGCTGATCGCGAGGCTGATCGAAGGCTTGCAGACCATTCCGAGCGTACGCATCTACGGGATCACCGACCCCAAGCGATTTGAGGAACGCTGCTCGACGCTCTCGCTCCGCATCGGCGACCATTCTCCGAAGACGATCGCCCAATTCCTCGCCAGACGGGGCATCTTCACCTGGGACGGGAACTATTACGCACTCAATTTGACCGAGCGCCTTCAAGTGGAGCAAAAAGGCGGCATGCTGCGCATCGGTCTGGTGCATTACAACACGCTGGAAGAGGTGGATCGCCTGCTCGGCGCTCTGCGCGCATTCGCTTCGCAGTGAAGCAGCGGTGCGAAGTACACTGTTTTGACCCCCATCGACATGGCCTCCTGGCTCCGTGGCTGTAAGAACGTGATGTGACCTCCGTCATAGCAGGAGGCGTGGTGGCTCATGCACGCTCGTTGGTACATGGTTCGTCGATCGAGATGATCGCCGGCGCAGCGGGCGAGGCTTCGGCAGTTTCTGTGTGTCGTTCTCTGCATGGGACGCTCGAGACGGTATGGCGCCCGTGCGATCTCGGCTGGCATCCTTGCGTGCGGCGAGAGAAAGAAGCCAAGGAGCATGAGCCGCAAGCGGGTCGTGATTGTCGGTGGTGTGGCGGGCGGGGCCACTTGCGCAGCGCGTCTGCGCCGGCTCGACGAAACCGCCGAGATTCTGGTGCTCGACCGGGGCCCCTATGTCTCCTTTGCCAATTGCGGTCTGCCCTATTACGTCGGCGACGTGATTCAGGATGAAAGCAAGCTCTTGCTCGCCTCGCCGGAGCTTTTCCGCAAGCGATTCAATATCGAGGTGCGCACCAAGCACGAAGTGACGGCGATTGATCGCGGACGGCGAACTGTGACGGTCAAGGACCTGGAAGCCGGGACCGAGAGCAAGGAACCGTATGACGCCCTGGTGCTCTCACCCGGCGCTGCGCCGATTCGGCCAGCCTGGCCAGGCATCGACCTGCCGGGAATCTTTACCCTGCGCAGCGTTCCCGATAGCCGCGAGATTCGGCACTGGATCGAAACCAGAAATCCGGGGACCGCCGTGGTTGTGGGCGGCGGCTTTATCGGATTGGAGATGACGGAAAATCTGCGGCATCGCGGCATCGCCGTAACGGTGGTTGAGCTCGCCCGGCAGGTGATGCCGCCGCTCGACGCCGAGATGGCCGAGTACGCGCGGGAACACCTGGAGTCTCATGGCGTCAACCTCGTATTGGGCGAAGGCGTCGTGGGCTTCGAGCAGGCCGGCGGCAGCGAACTGATGGTTCGCACGCAAAGCGGCGCGACGTTTGATGCGGATCTTGTGGTGCTTTCTATCGGCGTCAGGCCAGAGACGCAGTTGGCGCGCAGCGCCGGGCTGGAGATTGGCGACCGCGACGGAATCCACGTCAACGAGCAGATGCAGACAAGCGATCCCCACATCTGGGCCATTGGGGATGCTGTCGAGGTCAGGAACTGGGTTACGGGGCAATGGGAACTGGTCCCGCTAGCCGGCCCGGCCAATCGCCAGGGACGCGTGGCCGCGGATGCGATCTGCGGACGGGAAACGAAGTTCAGGGGAGTCCAGGGCTCGGCGGTCTGCGGATTCTTTGGATTGACGGTCGCCCTGACCGGAGCTACGGAGAAATCCCTGCACCGTGCGGGAGTGAAGGACTTTGCTATCGTCTACCTGCATCCCGGTCATCACGCAGGCTACTATCCTGGGGCAAAGACCATTCATCTTAAGCTCCTGTTCCGGAAGTCCGATGGGCGTGTGCTGGGGGCGCAAGGCGTTGGTGAACAAGGCGTGGCGCGCCGCATCGATGTGATCGCGCAAGCCATCCAGATGAAGGCGACGGTCTTCGATCTCGAAGAGGCCGAACTATGCTATGCGCCTCAGTATGGCGCCGCCAAGGACCCCGTGAATTTGGCGGGGATGATTGCTTCCAACGTCATGCGCGGAGACATGGAGCTCGCTCCATGGAGCGAAGTGGGCGCGACGTCCGCCTTTCTTCTCGATGTGCGCGAGGTGCATGAGGTGCGCGCCGGCGCGCTTGCGGGAGCGGTGAATATTCCGCTTGGTGAGCTGCGAGCGCGCCTGAAAGAATTGCCGCGATCGAAAGAAATTTGGGTAACCTGCCAGGTGGGCCAGCGCGCCTACTATGCCTGCCGCATTCTCGCTCAGCATGGCTTCCGCGTCAGGAATCTTTCCGGAGGGTATAACACCAATTCCATGGTGCATCCGGAAGAGGCAAAGGAGCCTGTCGCCGTTTGACCGCCGCAAGGGCTCGCCGCTGGGCGTGGCCAGTGATGCGGGTCTCACGACTCAAGTCAAGGAGCAGAACGCATCCGTTGTTCTGGCTCCGAGTGGTTCGTCGCGCCCGCATGGTCAAGGCTGCCCGGATGGACTCCGTTCGAGAACGAGCAGTTCCACCGTATCGACGGGGAGCGGGTTTGAGAGCGTCAACGAGGCGCCCTTGGCTGTGCGTTCCTCTTGCAAGTCGAGCGATTCTCTGGCGCTGATGCGATATCGCTTCACGGTGAAGGCGGCGTCGCCCCAGGGCAGATTGACGATCGAGAGGTGATAGCCCGCGTTGTCGTGGTAGACGATATCGGTGCGGTTGGGCAACGGCGCGCCCGGGTAGCGATCCCAGAGCGGAGGCCGGGTCGGGTCGATGGACTCCGGCGCGGCGATCATGGGCCGGGGCTTGAAATCCGCGGGCTTGGCGTAGTTGCTGATGAGAATCTGCACCGTTTTGCCATCTTCCGACTTGCCCGCGAGCACAGCGAAGCCGAAGATGTCGGCGCCCGAGACGGCGAGGCGCACTGGCGTGTCGAGCATTTGGCCCATGGCCTTGAAGACATAAGCCGGCTTGTAATAATAGCCGTTCAGGTCGAAGAGGCCCATCCACGCTGCGTCGCCGCGATAGAAATGCGCGTGGTCGATGGGCGCGTCCTGAAAATAGGTCAACACCGCGCCGACAAAAGCCGCGTTATGCGCGCTCTCCAGTTCGCCCGCTTCCTGGATGGTGTAGTCGTAACTGAGGTTCCACTCCGACAGGATGCTCTCCGCACGGGGGAAGCCGTGGGTGTCGAGCGACTGGCGCACCTCCCGGCCGAGCCGCACCGCGTCGTACGGATCGGCCGAGCTGGAGGCGTAGGTGTGCCACGAAAAAAAGTCGAGGGGAACCTGGTGCGCCGCGCAGTAGGCGAGCAGGCCCTCGCGCCACGGACTCACGCCGTGCGCCGAGGCCTGCGCGTCGCCGCCGACCTTCAGCTGAGGGTCGACCGACTTGAGCGCGCGCGCGGTTTTCTCGTAGATGGAGTAGAACTGTTCGGGCGTGCCGCCCCAAAAGCCTTCGGGCTCGTTCCAGAACTCCCAATAACGAATGTTGTCGTGGAATCCGTTGGCCCAGCCCTGGTTGTAGTGCATGGCGATGTGTTTGACGATGTTGGCGAACTTGTCGTAGTCGCCGGGCGGATCGGTGTCGGCCCCCCAACTGCGGCCGATCCGGTAGTAGACCTCCGCGCCCGATGCGCGGATGGCGGCGATCACCCTGTCGGTGGGGCCGAAGCGATAGCTCTCGGGCTTCTCCGGATCGGCGTTCCAGTCGGGAAAGAGGATGCTCTCGTTGCCGGCTTTGACCACGCCGATGCGTTGCGCCGGATCGGGAAGAAGCGACACGAGATTGACGTCGCGGTAGGCGTAGCGTGCGTCGATCTCGGTCGGTCCCATGAAGTCGTGCGTGCGCACCTGATCGACACGCAGTTCGCGGTATTGTTCGACAAGGTTAGGCAGCCCGCCCATCACCGGCCACGGAGGCCCGTTGAGCCCTTGGAACGACCGGATGCGTCCGGCATCTTGGTCGGCGTTAATCGACAAGCTGCGGAAGCCCTGTCCGCTTGCTGTCGTTGCGAGCGGCGAAATTGCCGGCAACAGCATGACCGCGCGAAGCCAGTGGAGGCGACTGCGCATGTACTTCTCCTCTACCGAGCCGGAAGAAAAGCCGCTCGAGAGCTGGCGCCAGAATAGTCGTTTTCATCCGAAAATGGCGAAAATCTATCAGCTAACCTCCGCGCCATCGGCCACCCGACGTTGCGCGCGTACAGGCGATCGAAATTGCCGCAACTCCTCGAACTGATCCTGAAGGGTGACGCGCGCCAGACTTTTAATTTCGAGGTTTAAATATCGAGGTTCTTGACGTCGAGAGCGTTGTCCTCGATGAATTTGCGGCGCGATTCGACGTCTTCGCCCATAAGGGTGGTGAAAATGGCGTCGGTTTCGGCCAGGTCTTCGAGCTTGACACGGAGCAGGGTGCGACGTTCGGGATCCATGGTGGTTTCCCAAAGCTGCGTAGAAGTCATTTCGCCCAAACCCTTGTAGCGCTGCACCTGGTAATCCTTCTTACCCTGCTCGACGATATAGGCGAACAGATCGCGGGCCGTCTGCTTCTCGACCGGCTCGCGCAGCGCACGCGTGGCCCGGCCACCCGATTTGGCTTCGGCGCGCACTTCCACGCTGCCCGGCGAGGGAGCGCCCTCGGCGTCGGGCTCTTCTTCTTCGGAGCTGGCGCCCACCGTTCCGGCGGCCTTGGCGGCGTACTCGATGAGAAAGGGCGGCTCGAGAAAATCCTTGATCTGGACGTACTTCGACATCATCTGCCGGAACTCGGGGCTCGAGGCGAGCGTCCAGTCGATGCAGCGCGTGGCGCCCTGTGAATCGGCGAAGCAAAGGCGCCACGTGTGGTGTTCCTCATCTTCGACGGGGTCGCTGATCTTGATTTGAAACTCGCCGGCCATTTCGATCAGTTGCGCGTGCAAGGCGGCAAGCTTTTCCGGCACTTCGTTGCCTGCCTTGGAGGCGAAGTCGGCGCGGTGCGTGAGCTCGGCGCGGGCCAGCAGTTCGGTCAGCTTCTCGTTGCGGATGCGCTTGTCCACTTTTTCGACGAAGCCCAGGTAGTCATTGAGCGTGCCCATGAAGCGCGTGAGGTCGGCGCCCTCGATGCGGCTGGCGTTTTCGCCGTGGCGCACGATCATGCCCTCGGCGGCGCGCTTGACCATAACTTTGACGAATTCGCGATCGTCCTTAATGTACTGCTCGAAGCGTCCCTTCTTGATCTTGTAAAGCGGCGGCTGCGCAATATAAACGTGGTCGCGCTTGATGAGCTCGGTCATGTGGCGGAAGAAGAACGTCAACAGCAGGGTGCGGATGTGCGAGCCGTCCACGTCGGCGTCGGTCATCAGGATGATTTTGCCGTAGCGGATCTTGGCGGCGTCGAAATCCTCCTTGCCAATGCCCGTGCCCAGCGCCGTGATCATGGCGCGAATCTCTTCGTGGCCCAGCATCTTGTCGTAGCGGGCCTTTTCCACGTTCAGAATTTTGCCCTTGAGCGGCAAAATGGCCTGGAAGCGGCGGTCGCGGCCTTGCTTGGCGGTGCCGCCGGCGCTCTCGCCCTCGACCAGATAGAGCTCGCAGCGATCGGGGTTGCGTTCGCTGCAGTCGGCGAGCTTGCCCGGCAGGCCGCCCCCGTCGAGCGCGCCTTTGCGGCGGGTGAGGTCGCGGGCCTTGCGCGCCGCCTCGCGAGCGCGCGCGGCTTCCACGGCCTTATTGATGATGCGCCGCGCGACGGGCGGGTTCTGCTCCAGGAACATGCCCAGCCGCTCGTTGACGAAGGCCTGCACCGTGCCGGCGATGTCGGAGTTGAGTTTGCCCTTGGTCTGGCCCTCGAACTGCGGCTGCGGCAGCTTCACGCTGACCACCGCCACTAAACCCTCGCGCACATCGTCTCCGCTCAGGTTCTCCTTCATGTCTTTGAAGAGGCCCATCTGCTGGCCGACGAAGTTGATCGTGCGGGTGAGCGCGGTGCGGAAACCGGACAGATGCGTGCCGCCATCCACGGTGTTGATGTTGTTGGCGAAGCTGAAGACGTTCTCCGAATAGGTGTCGTTGTACTGGAGGGCGATGTCAATATCGACGCCGTCCCGGAGAGCTTCCATCACGATCGGCCGGTCGTGCAGGACCGTCTTGCCGCGGTTCAGGTGCTTGACAAACTCAGCGATGCCGCCTGCGTACTTGAACTCCGCGCGGCGCGCTTCGCCGGTCTTGGGATCGGCGGTGCGCTCGTCGGTGAGCGTGATTTCCAGGCCCTTGTTGAGGAACGCCATCTCGCGCAACCGCTGCGCCAGCGTGTCGTAGTTAAACTCCGTGGTGGCGAAGATGGTCTTGTCGGGCAGAAAGTGGACCCGCGTGCCGCGCCTCTTGCTGGCGCCTGACTGGCGCAGTTGACTGGTCGGCAGGCCGCAACTGAAATCCATTTCCCAGGTGTGGCCGTCCCGCCAGATCTCAACGTTGAACTCCTGGCTCAGGGCGTTGACGCAGCTCACGCCCACCCCGTGCAAGCCGCCGGAGACTTTATACGTCGAGGAATCGAACTTGCCGCCGGCGTGGAGCTTGGTCAGCACCACCTGCACAGCAGGCATCATCTCGCCGTTCGCCAGCGGCATCATGTCTACGGGAATGCCGCGCCCGTCGTCGGTGACTGTGATGGAGTTGTCGACGTGAATGACGACTTCGATCTTTTTAGCGTACCCGGCCAGCGCCTCGTCCACGGAATTATCGACCACCTCGTACACCAGGTGGTGCAATCCCATCTCGCCCGTCGAGCCGATATACATGGCTGGGCGGAGGCGCACCGCCTCCAGGCCCTCCAGCACCTTGATATTTTCGCCGGTGTAGCTGCCACTTTCGTCGGGGAGGGGAATGCTGGTGATGACTTCGGTTGCCATAAACTCCGTCTGCCGGGTTAGGTCGCAGGAGCTCCCGACGAGCGAGGCGGCCGGCCGCAGGCCCGGGCTGCGTTCGGGACTAACCGCTTGAAAGACAGGGGGCTTATGCGAATCTGGCCTGCTTGCTATTTTACCATGTCGGCCGGTCCCGGGCAGCCGCTTTCGAGCAGCGATCCGAGCGAGATTCGGGACCAGCGGAAGTGGACATCGGGGCCAGGGGAACGATCATTGAAGTGACTTCAGTAACCGAAGTGATTACTAATCGAGTATGTGGAAGAAAAAGTTGAACTTGTGTGCCGTTTTGAGGTATGATTCCTGGGTGCCTGAAGATTCGAATTTCGGGCCCGTGAGGTTACTAACGATGAAACTCGCTATTCGCGTCTTCACCCTGGTCGTGGTCTTTGCTGGATTAACCGGAGCTTCCGTCACTTCAGCGTCCGTCAGCCCCATTCCCAGCTCTCTCTCCGCCTCCGCTTTTGGACCCGGGCCTCTTGATTTGCCCGTTCCTCAATGCGGACCGGGTGTACCCACCTGCGGTAACACCCCGCCGCCCGGAAATTAACCTGCAGATCTTTATGGCACAAAAGTGCCATCGGGTAGTTACCCTTTTGTGATTGAGCCCCTGTGGCTTTTGGCGCTATTCTGAGAAGGCTTTCAGGTAGGTTCCGATCCAAATGAGCTCCGGGTTTGCCATGTCGGCGATGAGCGTGTCCGAATTCTTTCTTTGGATCGCGCTCGGACTCCTGTTCTGGAAGAAGCGGCTGTCTCGCCGCTTTCCGGCAATGGGCGCCTATCTTGCGCTGCACGTGGCCTCGACCCCCTTTTTGCTGGCTGTGCTTTACGCCCAGTCGCAGCCTTGGGGCGACGCTTACTTCAGCGTCTACTTCTTTTCTTACTGGACCATTTACATCGTCAGCGCGGTGCTCCTGTTCTTCATCTGCCTTGAGGTCTTCCGCTCCGCGCTTTCCGCCTTTCCGGGGTTGATGCGGATCGGCCTCGCCTTATTCCGCTGGGCTATCCTGATTTCCCTCATCGTCACCTTCTTTTCGATTTCCTTTGTTCACTTCGGCGCGCACATTATTCCCGAGGTCGCGGACGGCTTGATGCGAGCCGTGGGCGTTCTCGCTTTGTGCCTGCTGGCTTTTCTCTGCCTCGGCATGAACGCGTTGCGGCTTTCAGCCCGCGATGCCGCCTTCGGCATTGCGCTCGGCTTTGGCCTGATGTCGGCAAACGACTTCACTTTCGCTTCCCTGGTGTCCGCGCACGTCAGCCTCACGGCGCCTTTGCAACTCGCCTATGAGGCGCTGGTGCTGGTGGCGCTCTTTATCTGGACTGTGTATTGCGCGCTGCCCGAACCTGCCCACAAGCCCCTGGTGATGCCGGCCAGCTCGAAGATTTACCGCTGGAACGAGATTGCCTCCGCCTTGGGCCATACCGGGACCCAGGTCGCCGTACAGCAGCCTGCCAATGGCTTCTTCCTCACCGACGTCGAGAAGGTGGTCGAGAAGGTCCTGAATCGCAGTTTGCAAGGCCGCGAGTCGGAGCTGTAAAAGGCAGGGAGAAAAGGATCGGAAAAACCAAAGGCCGCGGCTTCAGCCGCGGCCTTTGACGTCTATAGCGGTTCTCCAATTGGTGTAGAGCAGAACCTCGAACGTTGAGTGGCGTTTTTCCCAAGAAAACCCCACCCGGCACGCCCCTCAAAACTTCACGGGAATTGGAGAACCGCCGTAAACCGCGTCGCCGCATTTTCCGGCGGCGCTTTGCGCCTCATAAGGCTGATCCTACTCGGACGCCACCGGCTCAACGGAGGCAAAGCGGCCGCGCTGCCCGCGGTCAGTAAATTTCACCCGCCCGGTGATCTTGGCGAAGAGCGTGTCGTCGGAGCCGATCCCTACGTTGCGGCCCGGTTTGATGCGTGTGCCGCGTTGCCGAATGATGATCGAGCCCCCGGTCACGAGTTCGCCCGCGAAGGCCTTCACGCCCAGCCGCTGGGCATTGGAGTCGCGACCATTTGTGGAGCTGCCTCCGCCTTTTTTGTGCGCCATTGTCGAATCCCCTTCTGAACTTAGCTATACGATGCCAGCCCCCGCCTCCATCAATCACCGGTCCCGGCCCTTACGCGAACAAGCTGAAACCTGAAGGCTGGCAGCTGAAAGCTGCCGCGTTCTAGCTGGCCGCGGCTTCGGTGTAGGTTACGCCGTCGGCTTCAATCGCCTTGATGCGCACCTCAGTAAAACCTTGCCGGTGCCCACGCAGCTTCTTGTACTGCTTTTTGCGCTTGAAGTGGAACACCAGGATCTTGTCCCCGCGGCCTTCGCCGATCACCTCGGCCGTCACTTTGGCCGCGCCCGGTTTGGCCAGGGCGCCGGGCTCGCCGGAAACCGCCAGCACGTCGCTGAACTCCACGCTCTGGTCTTCGCTGGCGAGGCTCTCGATTCTCACCACGTCGCCCGGGGCTACGCGGTACTGCTTGCCGCCAGTGCGTATGATTGCGTACATAACAAACTCCTCCAGCTCGCTCACCTCAAGAGCCGGGCGCGAACTGCATGAAACTCCTCTTTGCTTGGAGCGGATACAGGCAGTGGCGTGCATCGCCAAACTCTTCGATTTTATCGGTTGCGCCTGATTCCGGTCAATTTGCTTGCCGGCGGACGGGCCGTTGTATCGTAGCGGTAGAGAAAGGATGCAATGCGCAGAATTCTCGAGGCCTGCGCGCTGGCCGCCTTGGCGTGGCTCGTTTACCTTGCCGTTGGCGCTTTCTACGGTCCAGCGCGGTTGCCGGCGCGCATTCCCACCCATTTCGGCGTGAATGGCCGCCCGGACGCCTGGGGCCCCGCGACGGCCCTGCTGTTTTTCCCGGGGATCGCCATCGGCCTCTATCTGCTCATGTCGTTGGTGGCGCGCCATCCTTCCGTCTTCAACTATCCGGTTCGCGTTACGCCCGGGAACCGGCCCCGGCTCGAGGCGCTCGCTCTGGATATGATTGCCTGGCTCAAGGCGGAACTGGCCTGGCTCTTTGCCGGCCTCGAATGGTTTGCGCTGCGGGCCGCCCGGCATCCGGGCGCGGGTATTCCCGTAGCGCTTATGCCTGCCGCGCTGGTGTGCATCTTGGCCACCATCATCAGGTGCGTGGCCGCCATGTTCCGTGCGGGCCGACCCGCGAGTGGTCACTGAAAAAGTGGAAAGCTGGCTTGACATCCGGTTGGAATTACAGTACCTTGATATGGAAAGGTAGCTTTACATGGCATGGACCATCGCAAATCGAGTGAAAGAGCTGCGCACATTGCGGGGGTGGACCCAGGAGCAACTCGCACACGCGGTAGGCGTCTCGCGGCAAAGCATCAACTCCATCGAGCGGGGACGGTATGTGCCGAGCCTCGCGCTGGCGCTGCTGTTCGCCCAGGTCTTTGCTTGTTCCACCGACGAAATCTTTCAACTGGAGATCAGCCATGAGTCACCCTCTGAGCAAAGTGCCTTACTTCGGTAAGTTTGTCGACGAACGATTTCTCGAGCACCGCCGGCGCTCGACGAGCCTGGCCGGCATCCTGGGCGCACTGGTCGCCGTGGCGCTCTTCGAATATCGCTTCCTTCACGACCATTTGATCCAGTGGGACTTGCTCGCGGTTCTTCTCACGATGGTCGCGGTCAAGTTGGCGATGATGGTGTGGTACAAATTCAACGGCTGAACGCTTCGAGGAGGCGGTTCCCATGTGTCTGCTTCGAGAATTGGATCGTAGATCGCGGGCCATCTTCAGCGCCGGAAATTTTTGCCTGGCCGCAGCGCTTATTTTGTCCATCCTTAGCGAAGATTTCGGCGCTCATCATCGCGCGGCGTGGGACGGTGTGCGCGGATTTTTGATGGGGATGGCGGTCTGTCTGATTTTTTGCGCCGTTCGCCGGCAGCATAGATGCAGGCAGGTTTGAGACGTATAGGTTGCCGGCCGCCGCCAAGGGCCATGCTATGCGGCCGGCAGAGCGATGGGCTCAGCTGTAGCGGAGCCAGCGGAAAAGCTCGGGGATGGTGGCGCGCTTGCCGTACATCAGAATGCCGATACGGTAAAGGCGCGAGGAAAACCAAAGCGTGGCCCAGATGCTGACGATGAGCAGCGCGATGGAGACAACGAACTGCCAGGCCGGCGGCGTCTCCGAAGCCATGCGCAGGAACATGCAAATCGGCGCCGTGGGCGGAAACAGCGACGAGGCCACCGACCAGAAGGAGTTCGAGTCATTCATGATGAGGATAATGAGCGCGAAACTGAGCCAGGTGGGCGCGGCCGCCAGGGGCATGTACATCTGCAGCTCTTGCTCGGTTTCGCATGTGGCGGCGAGGCCCGCGAACAGGGAGCTATAGAGCAGATAGCCCAGGACGAAGTAAACGGGGAAGAGCACCCCTTCAAACCAGGAGAAGTGGAGCGAGAACTGTCCGGTGAGCATCATCGAGGCAAACGGAGTTCCTACGATGGCCATCGCCGCCATGAGCCAGATGGCGATTTGGGTGAGGCCCACGGCGCCCACCCCGATGAGCTTGCCGGCCAGCATCTCGGTAGGCTTAACCGTCGCGAGCATCACCTCGAAGATGCGCGACGTCTTTTCCTGAATGATCGACCGAGCCACGTTCATGCCGTAGATCATGGTGGTCAGCGAAAGCAGGAACGCCATCACGTAGCCCTTCCAGAACGAAGCCTCGGCGTTGCTTTTGACGATAGTTCCGTTTTGTTTCACCTGGTAGGTCTGAATCGAGACCCCGTTAGCGAGGTCGCGGGCTTCGGCCGAATCCAGGCCGGTCCCGGCCAGTTGCGCCTCGACCAGGCCGTTGTTGACGGCGTTGTTGAGGCGTGAGGCGGTGATGAAGTCGCCGGCGGAGTTCGAGATATAGGTAACTACGGGTCTGCTGTCGGCCGGAGTGGCGATCCATAGCACGCCGTCGATCGTTTTGGCGCGAATCTCGTTGATGAGCGTAGCGCGCGTGTCGGGCGGGCAGGGGGCGACGACCGTAACGGCGCCATCACGCCTTTTGCCGATCACCAGCTGATTGCGCACCTGATTGGCGATGACAGGGTCGGGTGAGGCGATCACGAGACGCTTGTGCATGCCAAGACCCAAGCTCGAAGCGTAAGCGATGGCGACGATCACGACGAAGAGCGAGGGTAGGCCGATGGTGGAGAGGCGGAAGGCGCGGCCTCGAATCTGCTCCAGGTATTCGCGGCGCGCCACCAGCAGCAGATTACGCATGGGCTCCTCCTCCCACGGTGCGGATGAAAATTTCTTCGAGCGAAGGCTCGACGAGCTCGAACCGGTAGATGGTGGCGACGGCAGACGCCTCGTGGAGAAGTTTTTGCGCGTCGCCATGAGCCTTAAGCCGGATTTCGGCGTGGCCGGAGAAGTTCTTCGCCTCGGCGATTTGGTCGCTGGCCAGGAAAGCGGGGTTGCCCTCGAATTCCACGATCACGTGGTTGCGTTCGTAACGATTCTTGATTTCGCGCATGCGGCCGGAGAGGACCGCTTCGCCATTATTGATGAGGCAGATGGAGTCGCAGAGTTTCTCCACCTGGTCCATGCGATGGGTCGAGAAAAGAATGGCGCGGCCCTTGTCTTTGAGTTCGAGAAGGGTGCGCTCGAGAAGCACAGCGTTGACCGGGTCCAGGCCGCTGAAGGGCTCGTCCATGACGATGAGCTTAGGATCGTGGAGAATTGAGCCGATAAACTGGATCTTCTGCTGCATGCCCTTGGAAAGCTCTTCGGTTTTTTTGTCCAGGGCGTCGGCGATTTCGAGCCGCTTCGACCACTCCACGGAGCGCTTGCGGGCTTCTTCGGCATGAAGGCCGCGCAATTGGCCGAAGAAAATCAGCTGATCGAGCACTTTCATTTTTTTATACAGGCCGCGCTCCTCAGGCAGATACCCGACGCGGTCGAGACTGCGGCGCTCGAAGGGCTTGTCGAACAGGTTCACCTGGCCGGAATCGGGCAGGGTGATGCCCATCATCATGCGGATCGAACTGGTTTTGCCCGCTCCGTTCGGTCCCAGCAGGCCGAACATCTGGCCCGCGTCGATGGTGAGGCTGAGTCGGTCGACGGCAAGCTTTTTCTCGTAGGCTTTGGTGACCGCCACGAGTTCGACGACTGGCATGGATTCTCCTGCCGCACAGATCGGTGGGTTGGCATCCGGCGAAGAGGGGACCGCCTGTCAGCAGTTTAACAAAGGCAGGTTGCTTCATTGCGTGTTGATGGCCATGCCTCGCCGGGGAGGGAACAAAGGAACGAAGGGCCCGGAAAGCAACGAGTGAACGCGTCCCAATTGCCTGTGGCGCCGCACAAAAACAGCGCATCGCCGCGAATGCCGTCTGACTTAGCGCTGCGACCACCGGCTTTAGCTCACTGGAGAACCGCTTTGTGGGTCTTCTCTTTCAGCTTGCGGTCGAAAAAATCCGCCGCCAGCGTGTACGCCGTAACCCAGTCACGATGCAGCAGGAAACCGTGAATCTCGTCCGGGAAGACATGCTCCTCGAAAGGCGTGCCCTGGGCGCGCAGCGCGTTGGCGAGCATCACCGTCTGCGCGAACTGCACGTTTCGATCGTCGTCGCCCTGGATCAGCAGCACCGGCGAGCGCCAACCGCCAACGCTTGCCAGCGGCGAAGCTTCCCATGCAATTCGCGCCGCCGCGGGATCCTTTTGTGGATCGTAGGCGCCCCAATTCTGGAGTTCAAGATTCCAGTCGTGCACGCCGTGCATATCCACGCCGGCGCCGAACATGTCCGAGGCGCGCGCCAGCGCCAGCGCCGTCAGATAGCCGCCGTAGCTGCCGCCCCACACGCCAATGCGCCCGGGATCCACGTCGGCGCGCCCGCGCAAATAGAGCCCCGCTCCCTGCACGTCGTTAAACTCGCTGGCCCCCGCCGCGCCGTAGTTCAGAGCCTCGCGAAAGTTGAGGCCGTAGCCGGTGCCGCTGCGGTAATTCACTGAGAGAACCACGTAGCCGCGGCTGGCAAGATACTGATTCATGCCGTAGGCGTTGGAGTAGTAATCCATGTAATGCCAGCCGAGCAGCATTTGCCGCCGCGAGCCGCCGTGGAAGAAGATCACCGCCGGATGGCGCTTGCCATCCTCAGCGGGCAGGAAGAGCTGGCCGTGAATCCGCATGCCGTCGGCCGCGGTGATGATGACAGGGGACGGCGCGACCAGTTTGCCCGCGGGAAACTCTGCCGGGATCATCTGCGGAGCCACGTCGCGTAACGAGCCATCCGCGCCCACGGCGGCAGGTCGCAGCGGTTCCTGCGCGTCAGCGCGCAGCACCGCTACTGTTCCATCAGCCTCGACCGCAGGCATCACTTCCAGCCCGTCGCCGTGGGTCAACTCGCGCGGCGCACCCCCGTCCGCAGCCACTTCCCACAGGTGGCGGCGATCGATGTCGTCCTGATTCGATGAATAAATCAGGCGACGCCCATCTGGGCTCATCGCCACATAATCCACCTCAAAATCGCCCGGGGTCAGCTCCGTGGCTGCGCCGCCGTTTGCCGGGATCGAATACTGGTGCAGCCAGCCCGTACGCTCCCAGGGAAAAACGATGCGGTCGTCCCCGGTCCAGTAAAGCTGCCGGTCTCCCTCGGTAGGTTGAAAGACGCTGCCTGGCCCTTCGCTGGCGCGCCAGATCTCATGCCCCGCGCCCGTCGCGGCGTCGGCCACGCGAATCGACCAGGGCGGCCCGGAACGCTGCGGCTTGAATATGCTGCCCGGGGGTGGCTGTATGGTGCGTGCGAAGGCCACGGATCGGCTATCCGGCGACCACACGGGCGCGATATCGATGTCGGTGGAAGGATCGAGATAGCGGAGCGCTTTCTCCGTGATCGAATACACGCCCACGAAGCCGTGATCGTTGCGGCCACTGGTGAAGGCCAGCGACTTGCCATCGGGCGACCAGCGCAGCCCGCCTATCCGGCCGCGCGTGTGCAGCAACTGCTGCGGCTTCGCGGCCGGATCGCGCAAATCGACGGTCCAGATCTGGTCATCCTTGATGTAGGCCACCGTGGCGCCGTCCGGCGAGACCGCCGGCGCGCGCCCCTCAGCCAGCTTGCGCGGAGCGCCGCCGGCAACGGCAACCACCCACACATCCTGCTCCACCCCCTCAGGCAGCAAGTCTGGATTGGGCCCAGGCCTTTCCGGGAATTCAAAGTCGCCTCCGCGCACATACACAATGTGCTCGCCGTCCGGCGTCCACGTCACGTTGCCAATCTCGATGCCGTCATCGGCCGTGTCGTCGGTCAGGCGGCGCACCGTGAAGCCCGAGCCGGAGGGAATGGCGGCGTACAAATTGCGCCGGCCCTGCTCATTGGCCAACCACAACAGATTGCCGCCTTGGGGCGCTGCTTCGAGACCAAGATTGAACGGCGCGCTCAGCACCTGCGCCAGCGTGAATCCCTGCGCAGCGCGTGCCGTAAGCGACCCCCAGGCAATCAGCAAGCCACCTGCAACTGCCGCTATGCGGCGCATAGAGCATTTCTCCTTCTGCTGTACACCGAAGCTGGGAACTCAAGGGTTGATTTCTTCAAAGAATCGCTGCGTTCGATCGAAATTGCAGGGGCTACATGTGAACGAGAAACGCTCGAGTACTCTCCTTGGAGCAATTTCGCCCTCAGCGCAAGATCTCAGCTCTTTGCGCGCGACCAGCATCAAACGTTCCCGGCCTTTGCCGCCTTGATGAGGTGATCCGCGGCGCGGAAAGCGAGCGCCTCGATGGTCATGGTGGGGTGGTTGCGTCCTCCGGTCACAAAGCTGCTCCCGTCCACGATAAACAGGTTAGGAACGTCGTGCGCGCGGTGATGTTTGTCCACGACCGATTTCCGCGGATCGTTTCCCATCCGGCACGTGCCCCGGCTGTGCGCGCCGCCGCGAGCGTCGGAAACCGGGTCCGCCCACACCGTCGTGGCCCCCGCGGCCTCGAGAATGTCCAACGATTTTTGCCGGAAAAACTCCATGCACTTCACGTCGTCGGGGTGACTCGTGCTGGTGAGGCGCATAGCCGGCAAGCCCCACGCGTCCTTTACGTCCGGATCGAGATCGACGCAATTGGTTTCAAGCGGCAACTGGGTGATGAAACTGGCGATGGTGAGCTTGCGGTTGGCTTGTTCCCGTAGCGCCTTCTTATATTCCGCCCCCCACTTGGGAGCTAAGTGCGGCCCTTGCAACCCGTATTGAATCGGCTCCTCCTGACCGCGCCCGGTCATGCGCCCGCCACCGTAGAAGCCTCGCTTCGGGTCGGTGGGCACGTAATCCATAATGGCCGCGCCGCTCACGATGCCTTTGTATTCATTCAGCGGATGCTCGAAGAGCCCCTGCGCATTGCTGAAATTTCCCGACATCAGGTACTTGCCCACCACGCCGCTCGAATTCGCCAGTCCATCCGGAAAATGCGCCGATTTCGAAAGCAGCAGCAGGCGCGGTGTTTCCAGCCCGTTCGCGCTCAACACCACCGCCTTGGCCTTTTGAAACACCTCCCGCTTCGTCCCATCGAAATAGATGGCGCCGGTCACGCGGCCATTGGCGCCGACCGCAATTTCACGCACATAACTATGCACGCGAATTTCGCACCGCCCGGTCCCCTCCGCGATCGGAATCATCGTCACCGCCGTGCTCGAGCGCGCTTTCACCTGGCAACCGAACCCTGAGCACATGCCGCAACTCACGCAGGCGGCGCGGCCCTGGTAAGGTTCGCTCAGAATCGCGGCCACATTGGGAACCACGGTCAGCCCCAGCTTGGCCGCCGCAATTTTCAGCAACGCGCCCGAAGCCTTCTCCGGCAGCGGCTTTACCGGATACGGCTTCGACATGGGCGCGAAGAATGGCGAATCGACGCGCAGCCCGGACACGCCTAACTCCCACTCCGCTTTGGTGTAGTAGGGCTCCGACTCGTCGTAGCTGATCGGCCAGTCCGCCATTCCGGTTCCGGCAATCGTGCCCACCTGCGTGGCCTCGTTGAACTCATACGGCAGATGGCGCCAACTGCTCGCGCCATACGTCACCGTCCCGCCACCCAGCACGCACCCATACCGGGAGGAGCCAGGCCCGGCCTTCTCCCCGGCCTGTTTTCGGTACGTATTCGGCTGCAGCTTGAGATCCGACATCAAAACGTCCGCGGGCGCCGGATACATGCCCGCCAATTCGTCTTTGTTGTAGTCCTGCTCGTGGCCATAGCAGCCCGGGCCGCCCTGCTCCAGCACCACCACCCTGAAGCCGGCCACCGAGAGCTCCTTGGCCATAATGCCTCCGGCCGCTCCGGAACCAATCACAACAAAATCGACTTCTTCCGTTGGCTTGTAACTGACCATAAGGGACCTCCGGTTCCAGGCCTTGCCGTAGTTAGAGGAAGTGAATAACTCTCACGCCGGCGGTGATCGCCCACAGCACGCCCTAGTCGCTGCGCGCGTCGTAATAACCAAACGGGGGATTGAATTTCAGCGTGTCTTCGAAGCCGATCAGCTTCCAGCCCGCCTCGTCGCAGTTCCCGCCATGGCTGGGCGGCGCAAACATGCCCATAATGGTGTCCCTGCGGACTTCCGCGAAAAACCGCGTGTGCTCCATCGCCGTGAGCACCTGGACTTGCTGTTGGGGAGTCAGCGCCGAAAACCTTTCCGCGCCGGGGAACATCTCTTTTGTCTTTGCGCCTAGCTTCTCGAGCCCTTCCGTATAGACCGGTTGGTTCTCGCGAAGAAAAGTCGTCAACGCGCGATCGATGAAAGTTACACACCTTGCCTCGTGCGCGCCCGGTGTTTCGTCCGTGGGAATGATCTGCGAGGCCACGGCGTCGATCTCAACCGCTTGTTCCTTCGAGAAAAACGACAGCTCGACCGGCTCGCCCGTTGCTGCCCGCGCCGCCAACACCCGCGCCTCGAAAATCGCCGGCCAGTTCGAAGCCACCCAGCCCGCGCTGACTCCCAAAGCCGATGCAATCAGGAATGATCTCCGTGACTGTTCTCTCATGGTTTCCCTCCTCGTCCTGGTGAGTAACTCTTCCAAGTTACGGTCACCTTGTTGACGTCCAATCGTCTCCTTGTATCGACCTCTCCAATTTCCAGCGGGAAACGCTCCGGTCGGCGCCCGGGTCTCGGTTGCCAGCCCCGCGGCCTTCCCGACCTCCTGCGCCAGAAATTGTACCCGGGCCACCGCGCATTTGGCGAGGCTCTTCAACGCCGAGCCGTATCCATCGAAACCGCGGAAGCATTCCGGACGGCGCGCGAACGGTCGCGCCCCGCCGCCGGGCCGTTTGAAAAGTCATTCGAGAAATTCGCGCACGAAGGCGTTCTTGCTGCGGAGCAGTTCGTGGATCGAGCCATCGAAGATTAGCCGGCCCTCTTCCAGCATGAGAAACGTGGTTTTGGGAGCAACCTGGCCTTTGGGCAACGGAACCATGGCCCCTTGGTCGAGATCGAAACGGTGCGTGCACAGCGTGAAGGCGTCCTGCAATCGATGGGTCACCAACAGCGAAGGTGTGGCGTGGACGTCGCGCTCCTTCACAATCAGCTCGATAATCGTGGTCGAGGTCACCGGATCGAGCCCGCCGGTTGGGGAGTCGTAGAGCAATAGCTCCGGCTGGGCGATGAGGGCGCGGGCAATGGCTACGCGGCGCCGCATGCCGCCGGAAAGGCTGGACGGGAACATCGAGAAGGTTTCCGCCAGGCCCACGAAACTCAACGCCTCGCGCACGCGGCGGTCAATCTCCTCCTCGGGGATGCCTGCATCCTGCAGGAGCTGGTAACCGACGTTGTCGCGCACCGTGAGCGAATCGAACAGCGCGCCCTCCTGAAACACCATGCCGGTGCGTGCGCGCAGCGGGAACAGACCCTCCTCCGGCATCGACGTAATGTCCTCTCCGAAAAGCAGCACTTTGCCCCTCTCGGCGCGCACCAGCCGATTGATGGCTTTGAGCAGCACGCTCTTTCCCACCCCCGCCGGTCCCAACAGGATGCGCGTCTCACCCGGCGCCACGGTGAAGCTGATGTCCTCGAGCACGGGCGGGCCATCGAAGGAAACCGTGACATGACAGACTGCCACCACCGGCTTCGCGGCCTCGGTTTCCAATTGCGCGCATTGCTCGGCGCCTGGAGCGGGGAACGCGGGGGGAAGAGGATCGCTCATCATCGTCAGCTCAGAAGCGCCAGCAGCACATGGGTCACGAGAAAATCCACGAAAATGATGAGCACAGACGCCACCACCACCGCCGTAATCGTCGAGCGGCCCACCCCCTGCGTGCCCCCGGTGGTCCTCATGCCGTAAAAGCAGCCGATGGAGCTCAGGATGTAGCCAAACAGCAGCGGCTTGATCATGCCTTGGACGATGTCCGCATAGTGAAGCTGTTGGTACGCCATGTGAAAGTACTGGGGCCCATTCAGATGGTTCATCCACACCGTGACCGCGCCGCCGCCGAGGATGCCGCAGGCGTCGGCGACGATCGTCAGCAGCAGAAGCATCACGATGCTGGAGAAAATGCGCGGTGTGACCAGTTTGCGCAGCGGGTCCACGCCCAGCGCGCGCATGGCGTCAATCTGTTCGGTCACCACCATCGAACCCAGCTCGCTGGCCATCGATGACGCATTGCGTCCAGAGACCATCACCCCAGTGAGCACTGGCCCCAATTCGCGGATCATGGTCAGGGAAACAAACTGCCCGGTGACCGCGGTGGCGCCAAAGGCCGCCAGCGTGGCCGACGACTGCAAGGCCAGCACGCCTCCGGTAAAGAATCCCGAAAGCAGCACAATGGTCATCGAGCCGACCCCGATGATGTCCGATTGCAGCAGAAAATCCGTCCAGTAAATCGGCGGACGAAACAGGTTGAGCAGCGCGCTCGACGCAAACAGGGTGTAATCCTGAACGGTCAGCACGAGTTCTTTGGCTGCACGGTCGATCGCGTTTTGGGCCATTCTCTTTGCCAGCCTATGGGTCGGGAAACTAGGGCCTGTGAACACAACCTGGGATGGCGGCGACGGGTGCCCATTTTGTCCAGGTCGAGGAGCGAGGAGCAACGCATACCGGGCGTCTGCTAGCGACGAGCGACGAAGAGATGGGCAAAATTGGCCCCGTCCCTCTGGGTTGCGGCGAAAATGCGCTCATACTTCGTTGTCGTCCTCGCCTTGGAGTCACCAAAGTCTTCGTCCTCCGCCTCGTCTCCACCCCACGGACCAAGACCCGTCCATGGGGACCCCGGTTCTGAGCGCATCTTCGCGCGCAACGCCATCCACCCCAGGTTGTGTTCACAGGCCCTAACCGGTTCCGTGGACAGAATAGCGCATGAGGTCAGAACCGCCCATTTCGGGAACCGGTTAAATTGAACTTGCCCTGAAGGGCATCCGGTTTACTCTGGAAAGGCATGCGACCCGTTCCGCGAACCCCTCCCCGCCGCGGCATGGAGGCCTTCGCCTCTCGCGATTTCCGGCGATACCAGTTGGCGCGTTCCGCCGCCATCCTGGGCGCCGAGGCGCAGGCGGTCGCTGTCGCCTGGCAGGTCTATTCCATCACCCATCGCGCCATCGACCTCGGCTACACCGGGCTAGCCCTGTTTTTGCCCGGCCTCCTCTTTCTCTTGCCTGCGGGCCACACCGCCGACCGTTTCGATCGCCGCCGCGTCATCATGGTCTGTTACTCGCTTCAGTGCCTCTGCAGCGCGACCCTGGCGCTGCTTGCCCGCGCCGGCGCGCACAACGTGCTGGCCATTTATGCCGTCCTTTTCTGCATCGGCGCCGGTCGCGCCTTCTCCGGACCGGCCAGCTCGGCGCTCATCCCCCACCTGGTTCCCGAGGAGCATTTTGTCAACGCCGTCACCTGGGGCGGCGCCATCTTCCAGGTCGCCAACATTACCGGACCGGCGCTCGGCGGCCTCCTCTTCACCTTCCCCATCCGCCGCTTTGTTCCCGACTCCCGCCTCGAGGGCGCGGGCATCGTTTACGTCTTCACGCTCAGCACGCTGGGCTGGTTCCTGGTCCTGGTCAGCACCCTCCATGCCCGCCCCGGCCGCATGGAGCATCGCGCCGCCTCGCTCCAGGTGGTGCTCGCCGGCTTTCAATATGTCCGCCGCGCCTCCATCCTGCTGGGCTCGTTTTCGCTTGATCTTTTCGTGGTGCTGCTGGGCGGCGCCACCGCGCTCATGCCCATCTTCGCTCATGACATACTGCACCAGGGCCCACGCGGACTGGGGCTTTTGCGCGCCGCCCCCGCGGTCGGCGCGGTGGCCGTCTCCCTGCTCATGGCGCGGTACCCGTTGCGCCGCCGCGCCGGCCGCTGGCTGTTCGTCTGCGTGTCCGTTTTCGGAGCCGCCACCGTCGTCTTCGGCCTCTCGCGTTCCCTATGGCTCTCGCTGTTCTCGCTCGCGTTGGCCGGCGCCGGCGACATGATTGGCGTCATCATCCGCGGCTCCGTGCTGCAACTCGCCACCCCTCCGGAAATGCGCGGCCGCGTCAGCGCCGTCAACTCGCTTTTCATCGGCGCCTCCAACGAGCTGGGCGAGTTCGAAAGCGGCCTCACCGCGCAATGGTGGGGCGCGGTGCGCGCCACCGTCGTCGGCGGATTCGGCGCCCTCGCGGTCTCCGGCTTGTGGTCGGCCCTTTTCCCCAAGCTGCGCCAAATCGACGAGCTCACCGCCGAATCTCTCCGCGCCCACGCGCCCGCGCAGGAGGTCCTCTCCGGCCTTTGAAAATACCAGCGTGCCCATCCGCCACACGCGCCGGTCGCCCACCGCCTCCTTCTTCCGCCAATCTCCGTATTGCTGCGGCCTACCACCAATCTCGAATCCACCACGCCGAATCCCCTCGCGCCTTGTCATCCTGACGACCCTGAGCGCAGCGCAGGCGAGGAAGGATCCGCAGTTGCCTTTCGGCGCCTGTCCGTCCGGACCGGCCGCTTTCCGGACAATCTCCCAATAGCCGACTTGAACGAAGCCGCTGGCGCGGCGGACACTGCCTTGGCGTGCAGCTATGAGCGGCAGTGGCTGCGGTAGGTTGATTCACAAGGAGGAAGACCCCTGTGACCAACCTACGCAAGCGCATGCTGGAAGAGCTCCAGCGGCGCAACTATTCACCATCCACGATTCGCGGCTATATACAAGCCGTTGGACATTTC
>JASHOC010000045.1 GCA_030041305.1 Acidobacteriaceae bacterium | reverse complement strand
CCTCACCTTGCGCTCGTACAGATACGAGGTCATTCCGGCGGCAAAGCAGATCTTCGGCAGCGTACCGAAAATCAGCACCCTATCCCAGCAACTCAGAACTCCGGAAATCTGAGCCGCATACCGTTGCGTCAGAAGCTCGATGTCCACAGCCCATCATAGCTGTGGACCTCTTTGGTTCCGGCTACGCCGGGTTAGGATCCAGGAACCGATGGCCGTCAATCCAGCCATGAGTCCCACTCTCATGGGTCAATACGATTATGGCTTGGTCTTCTGCGGCGATGTGCAGGTTCCTGCGGCTTGTTTCCGCATACACCGAATCAATCTCGCCAAACAAGAACCGGGCGGTATCAATATGATGGACGAGAGTCACTTGTATGATCAATCTGGGTTCTCGCCTGAAATAGGCCTGCTCCGTGTAGGGTTCGTCTCCCAGCCCGTCCCGCCTTCGAAGCCGGAACCCGTAACCAATCGGCGCGCCAACACCTCCTTGTGCAATCATCTCATGCGCCACGCGGTACCAGGGCTGCCAGCGCCAGTTCTCATGAATCATCAGCCGCACGCCCGCCGCTTCGGCAGTATTGACGATCTTTATTGCCCCGGCCCAATCTGGCGCAATCGGCTTCTGGCATATGATCGGAATTTTCTTTTGGCAGGCAAGTGACACCATATGAAAATGCGACGCCGCATGCGTGGCGATATCCACGAAATCAAGTTGCTCGCGGTCGAGCATTTGTTCGGCAGAATCATAGGCTCTGGCCGCGAATCTCTGCGCCCGGTCCAGGCATTGATCCGTCGCGGCAACGATCTCCACATCCGGAATCCGCAGCCAGGCTTGCCTATGGTTTTCCGCGAACCAGCCACACCCCATCATGGCCTCTTTCAGGGTGCCTGACATATCCACCTCCAACCAACGGTGAGAACTCCGTGATTTCCTATCGGCAGACAGTCCTCTGACTGCCCACCGCTCATTCGATCTTCTCGATAAGACTCAGGCGCGAGACAAACTTCCTGCCATGCGCGCTTCACGTTGGCAATGACCGGCGATGAGGGCCCCCGTCGCGGGCGGGCAGCGAAAATTCAAATCACCGGTCGATGGCTCGCCTCTTCAGGGGTCTCGACGCGTTCCTGAACCACCTGTCCTGCCTTGATCAGCCAGTCCTCCTTGCCGCCAAGTTTCATAGCGAGCAACAGAAGAAGACCCACAGCGAGCCAGATCACAACAACCCGGGGGGCATAGGCTAGCGGCGGTGAGGGCCATGGAGTGAGTGAGCTGTAGGCGACAAAGAAGAGGGCGAGCGTGCCGAGCAGAGGGAAGATCGCGTGCAGAACCGGATGGAATTCATCCTGCCGCTCGCGGAAATAGTAGAGGAATACACCAAGATTAGCAGCACTGAAGGTAAGGATCAGGGCGAAAGTCAGCATAGTTCCCATGAATTCGAATTCTTTCTCCGGCCCGATCCACCAGCCAAGCCCCACCCTACGGCAAACGTGAGCAGGATTTAAAGCTTGACGCCATTGACAGGCGTCTTGTGCGTGGGGTGTACTCTAGCGAAGGCTCGAGGTAGCGAGCCGGACCGCGCCATGCCGAACCAGACACGAGTTGCAGCGCTGTTGCCGGCAATCGATGCCGCGAGTACAGAATTTAGCAACGCCAGCAGCACAATCACCCAGGCGCTTCCCCGGTTCCCCCGGGCCACGACAAACGTTGGATTTTCCCGTGAGTTTATGAAACTCGGCAGTTTGTCTGTGCCCCAGCCCACCATTAGCCCCCACGAGCCCAGAATCAAAAAAGCGCCCAACACTAAGATTGCAATCAAGATCGCACGAGGAAGGTTTCGGCGGGGATTTCCGCTCTCCTCCGCCAGCCGTGCTACCAACTCCCAGCCGTTGAAAGCAAAAATTGTAAAGATTACGGCCAGGTACAAACCACTGCGGCTCGAGGCTTTGGCCGGGTTGAAGGCTGAGAAATTGATACTTCCTGGTCTTGACCGAAAGAATCCCCAGAGGCTAAGAACCAACGCGATTACCACTCCGGCCGCTCCCAGAAGGACCATCCAATTCGCAGAGACCTTAACGCCCCTATAAGTCACGAACCCCACGAAAGATCCCGCCAATAGCAGAAAAAGCCACCACGGAAAAGTGATGCCGTATGCAGCTTTTAAGGCCTGTTCCAGCACTGCGCCGATATAAGCGAGGATGAAACCGGCCAGCATCGGATCGTACAAGAAATAGAGCCGCGCAGCGAGAAACCCCACTCGCGGGTGAACAGTCCTGCTTATGTAGGTGTAATAGCCGCCGGCAGAGGGCAGGTGCTTGGCCAACTGCATAAGGCAAACGCCCAGCACCAATACGATTGGAAATGTGACGAGATACGCCAAGGGAGCAACAATACCGGCATGCGATGTTGTGAATTGAATCGTGAACAACAGGGCAGTCGCCGGAGCCATGTGGGTGAGGCACTGCATCAATAATCCTGGCAATCGCAACGCGCCGGCGTGTAGTTCAGTCTTCGCAACCACCACCGGGTGATTTGCACCTGTACGTTCTACGATCGCCACAGTCCCCGCTCTGGCAACAATTCCCTAGTCGCCTCCCCGCTGAGGTCCTCATAGGACCTTCAGAGCGATCTGGCGACGTTGCATTCCGCATCTCCGCCGTTTTGTTGGGCAGTCCAGTGCGGTGTTTGGCTAAACAATCCGCATGGCCATGCCGCCATCGATGGCCAAGTCTTCTCCGGTGATGAAGTCATTCTCGACCAGGTCCAGGATCGCGCGGGCAACATTTTCCGGTTTGCCTTCGCGATGGAGAGGAATCCGGTTCTTGATATTGTTCTCAACCTGTTCAGGCGTGAGCATGTCCTGGAAGGGAGTGCGAATGATCCCTGGCGAAACGCAATTCACGCGAATATTATGGTCCGCTAGTTCCCGCGCTAGTGTGCGGGTAAACTGCGGCAGGGCGCCCTTAACCACTCCGTACGCGATGGCGCCGAGACAGCCGCGGTGGCCGGCTGCCGAACTGATGAGTACAATTGCGCCCTCCCCCTGCTCGATCATGTGTGGCACTGCGGCACGAGCCAGGTGCAGCACGGCATGTACATGAACATCGAAGGCCTTGAGCCAGGTTTCCTCAGTGATCTCAAAGAATCCGCCGGGGACGGCTCCGCCTGCGGCATGAACCAGAACGTCGAGGCGCCCATAACGGGCAACCGTTTCGGTTACGGCGCGTGTACAATCCTCGGCCATGCCCGCATCCGACTGAATGTAAAGAGCTCCAGGCACATCCACTGCCGAAAAATCCTTCCGCGTTTCGGGTGAATCGATATGTGGACCCAGCCCCGTGACTGCAATTTGCGCTCCGCGCCGCGAAAAGGCAAGAGCCGTCCTTGCGCCAATGCCGCTTGCTCCCCCGGTGACCAGACACACCTTTCCTGCCAGTTTCATTGTCGTCGTGACCCTTCATGCGTCCCGCGTTCGTATCAGAAATGCATAAGAGCGCGCCCTGAATTGATGAAGCCTCTTGCCAAGGCTTCGAAGATATGATATATCAATTTCTATTGATACAGCGAGGGAATTTGAGAATCGGATAGCATCTTCATTCTGCTCCACCTTTGAATGGGTGTAACGGAGGGTTTTGTTTTTCGTGTGCCATGCCACGGGGCGATCAAAATGAATACCGCCTTTCGCCCTCAAAGGAACTGCACTTTCCTCCTGGACTCACATCCCACTACGGGGCGGTTTGAGGGATATTCATCCTAGTAGCCGTGGCGGCGTGAGGAAATGGAATACAGGAATTTTTCAAGAGCGACGCGAAGATTTGGTGTGTCCAAAGCTTTTGGCGAGCGGCCTATCGTCTGTAGGAGCCAAGACACGAGCCCGCGCGGAGCATTAACAGGGGAAGGAGACACAAAGAAATGCAGCGCAGGAATTTCCTGAGGAGTCTGATTGGAACTGCTGCGGGTCTATGGGGAGCGAAGTGGACGGCGACGCCCACTGTTTCCGCCGCCGAAACTGCAATTACAGATAGCTCGTCCAAATTTCAATTGAACGCGAAAGGGATCGGAGTGGAGCTTTCGGCGGCGGCCGAGATCGTCGGCATGAAAGCCGGGGGCCGCAAGATCAGCCTGGTGGGGCGGACGAGCCTGGCTGGTTGCACGCAAGCCGGCGATGCCAAAGAGGAAAAACTACCGAACGGCGCGATCCAATTTACGCGGACTCTTAAGGACAGCGCCTCGGGACGGAGCCTCACGGCGGTAGATCGGTTCAGCCCGGCAGGCGACAGCGTGCGCTGGGAAATCGAGATTGTCTCCGATGGGAGTTCCTGGACAACCGACATCGTGACAGAACTGCACTATCCGGCCACTGCGGCAACTCGTTTTTGGACGGCGTGGGCCGATCCGGTTTGGTCAACCTCGCACGAGAGCGCACCGGAGCAGACTGAGCCGACCGGCAAATGGCGCGATCCGCTCGTGCTGCAGCCGTTGATCGATGCGACCTGGAACTATGGCGGATATAACAGCACCCCCGATCATATCGTGTTACCGCTGGCGACGGTTGCCGAACCGGCGGATGATTCCGCCGTAAGCCTGGTAGTTTCGCCGGCGGATATCATCCTGTGCGGGTCCCGGCTGGCCACAACACCGTCGGGTTCTGTCAAGTTTTCCCGCGCGAACTATCGCCTGGGTGGCGGGAAACCCGTTCACTTTGAGATGAATTTGATCGCGCATGAAGCGGACTGGCGCGGCGGACTGCGGTGGATGACGGCCCGCTTTCCCAAGTTTTTTGATCCTCCCAGTCCGAATGCGGACGCGAAGGCTGGCTGCGCCGCCTATTCCGGCTACGAAGGGCCGATCGACGTCGCAAAATACAAGAAGATGGCCTTCCGCGTCAATTGGAAGCTCGATGACGATATGGCCTACATGGGCATGTTCCTGCCCCCGATCGCCAGCTCCGAGGAGACCTGGGAGCGGTCCTGGGCATACGAAGCGGATGACCCCAACAAGCCGCACTGGACCAGCGCCGGCCGGATGAACGACTATGCCAGCTATATGAAGAACAATGGCTTTTATGTGCTGGATTATTTCAACGTATTCAACTTTGGCGACGACGAGAGCAAACCGAAAAATCCCGGCGCTCCCTCATGGGATAACGCCGAGGCATTTCTCGCTGCCAACTTTCCCCACGCGCGGTTAGCCTCCGCTCCGGATGTCATTGATTGTGGCGACCCCGATTTTCAGAAGTTTCTTCTCGAGCAGGTGGATCTGGACATTCGATGGCTCCCCGATTCGGCCGGGATCTGTATTGACAACACTTACTTTATGTTTTGGAACAACGGCGATGCCGACGACGGTGTGAGCTGGGTCAACGGCAAGGCCGCGCGGGCGCTGTGCATTTCGTGGAACCGTTTCTTTGACCAGGCCGGCCCGAAGATGCGCGCGGCCGGCAAGGTGATTTTCGCCAGCACCATCATGTCGCGCTTCGACGTCTACCGACAAATCGATGGCTTTTACGACGAATACGGATACGACGGGCGCGGGCTGAACAGCACTGCGCTGATGGGCATGAGGAAGCCGGTGATGGCGTGGACCTACAACGAGAGCCTCTTCCGCCCCGATCCCGACTCGTTTTCCCAGCGTCATCTGCTCATGGGAGCCTATCCGACTGCACCCTATCCCTGGAACAACCATTGCATCATTCCCGATACGGAATGGGAAACGAAGGGAGATCTGGCGCAGGAAAATCAAGATGGAACCCGCGGCTTTTATTACAAGTACGGTTCGCTTTTCGAGCGGGATACCGCGCACCTGTGGATGAAGCCGGAAAAGTATTATCTGGCTTACGGTCCGTTGTTGGATGCGATGCGGGGGAAGAAGTGGGTTTTAGCGCCGCATTGCGTCGAAGTTACCGGTGACGCCGCAAAGATTAACTTGTTCCAGGTCCCTGGCGGCTATGCGATGCCAGTCTGCTTTGGAGGGGAGGCTGAATTCGCGGAAGTGATTCTCAGAAATGTCCCGGGCCTCGACAACTTGAAATATTCTGTAATCCATCCTGACTTCGAGACTACCGTTGCTCCAACAGTTCTCTCGAAAGCCAAGGACGGTGAGCTCAGGCTGCGTGTCCCGCTTCGTCATGGGTGCGCGATGGTGACCTTACGCGCATGAGATGCTGCCTAACATTTTCTCCTTCAGATACGACCGGCCGAAGGACGATGCAAGATTGCGAATTCTTGAGAAAATCACTACTTAAAAGTGGAGGCTTCGGAATGCATTTAGAGGAGAAATGCTCTCATTGATGCCCGTAACACCGACGTCGATGGTAATCGGGCCTCGCTCTAAAGCGCTAAACCCATCTTTTTTAAAGCTAGGTTTGTAATGGTCCGGAATGATGGAAACCGTGTCGTACGCGCCTGTCCCATCTGTTACACAGTGGAAGACAACGCCCGTATCAAGATTCTCGACAGTTACCGCTACATCCGGATTGACGGCGCCCGTGTATTTTGCGCCGCCGCACTCTATCTCGTCACCTCGACATGCGCGAGTTTCCGTAAAAACGAACAATCGACGGGTTGATTTCAGCTCAACGACCCGGATGGTCTGAATTTCGAGCTGGATTCCATAAGCGTACGGCATCACATTCGCGGCCCAACCCCCGGAACAATACATCGGCTAACCGGGGAATTCTCGCTCGGCGCTTGGCTCTGCAAAAGTGAAATCCTGGTAGTTTTTCAACAGAGAATCGTTGAAATTTACTATGCGCGGAGGAGACGCCACGTCTATCATTCTCACGAATCTGCGAGATTCTCCTGCACGGAAGCAGCTTGACGCCGCCTATTCCTCAACAACGGACTTATTCGATTCACTGTACACCGGAAAATGCTGCGCCGACGGTTTTGTGGGAGGAATTCGGATCGGGGGTGAGTGGGTGTGAAGAATGTTTTCGTATCGATAGGGGCTTTTTTCATTTGTTGTGCGGTTGCGCAAGGCCAAGCCACGACCCAACTGACTTCCGCTTCCGATTCTCTTCCATCCGCAATGACAGAGACGGAGTGCCAAGGCGCCCAGTGCACTCCTGATGACAGCGTCAAAGGAACATGGATTTTTAGCGGAATTCTGGGAGCCGCGCATTGGGCCAATGGAGCCGAGGCAAAGATCGTTGTCGAGCGTTTTGAACCGGGAGACATCGAAATCCGCAGAATCGACCTCCCTGACAGTTCTTCTTATGGCCTGACCGCAGTCTATAAAGGAACGCTGCAGGGTGACCGGATCGAGGGCACAGTGGTTTGGTCATGGAACGGACATTGGAACGACCAGCATCCGGAAGGCCATTGGTCGGCCGAAATTCATACGTCCACCCCTACTCCGTTGCCCGCGGAAGCCATCAAGATTCCATCCAGCCTGTTCGAATGCGAGGCTGACCAATGCGCCCCAGGCCGCCCGGGAGGGTGTCTTTGGGTATTTCATGGCACGGAAGGGGAATCGCACTGCCGTAACCGGGCGGAGTCGAGTCTGGTTATTGAGAAGTTCGACTCCGACGGGATCGTCATTCGCCGAACAGAGCTGCCGAATAGCGTTTCGGCCGGCCTCACAGCGCTGTATACCGGGAAATTGCTCGGAGACCGCATTACGGGCATCGGAACATGGTCGTGGCCCGGCCATTGGAATGGACACAATCCGAGCGGCCCGTGGTTTGCGACCGTTCAACACACCGACGGCCAAACACTTCCACCTGTTCCGGAGCCGCTTGTCTCGCCCGAGGTGCATGCCGATGGCAGCGTGACCTTCAGGGCGTTCCGCCCTTCCTCGCTGGAAATGTTCGTTCAATTCGATCGCGAACAGCCGATGATGATGCAGAAAGACGACTTAGGTGTCTGGAGTCTCACGACAAAACCTCTCGCCCCGGATTACTACGCCTATATCTTTCAGGACACCGGTATTCCAGTTATCGACCCATCGAATCCACTTATCCTGCCCAATCTCCTGCAAACGCAAACCATGGTCCATGTACCGGGCCCGTCTTCCCTTCCGTGGGAGATCAATGATGGCCCGCACGGGACTGTAGATCATCATTTTTATAAGTCGGGAGCTATCGGCGACGAGCGTGACTATTATGTTTATACTCCTCCAGGGTACGACCCTCGAGCCGCCGTCAAATATCCGGTGCTGTACCTGCTACATGGTTATGGCCAATATTCCAGCAGCTGGACAGAAGTTGCATTCGCCAACCGCATTCTCGATCATTTGATCGACGAGGCGAAGGCGAAGGCGATGATCGTGGTGATGCCAGATGGATATGGGGGAACGGACATCCTGGCGCCAAATGCATATTGGAACGATGAGTTGCGCAACCGGAACTTCGAAAGGTTCAAGGAGTCACTCTTCAACGAGGTGATGCCGCAGGTCGAACGTGAGTACAACGTGGCGGCCGGCAGGGAATCCACGGCGATTGCCGGCCTTTCGATGGGGGGCGCGCAATCGGTGATTATCGGATTGAATAACCTGGATCGATTCGCGTGGGTGGGCTCGTTCAGCTCCGGCGGATTGAGAGAGAACTTTGGCGAGGAATTCCCGGGATTGAACTCATCAGTAAATTCGAAACTGCGCCTCTTGTGGATTGCCTGTGGCGAGGATGATGGTCTGTTTGGCATTAATAGCGATTTTAACAAGTGGCTAAGCTTTCAGGGAATTACTCACACCGATATCAAGACCCCCGGGAATCACACCTGGATGGTCTGGCGCCGGAATTTGGTCTCTTTTGCGCCGTTGCTATTCCGCTAAATTCCGTTGCAGATAATGAGTAACTGCAGGTTTCCGGCGTCTTGAAAACAGATGAATATCGACCGATCAATGATGTCCGCGAAAGCGAGTTGAACATGGGAATTCTCCGGATTCATCCGCAGGTGTTTCAAAGCGCCTTGTTGGGGGCGCTTTTGGGAGTTCTGGCTGGCGTTGCGCGGGCGCAGCAAGACATGATTCAAGAACCGGCGACAGGGAGTTATCGGCCGACATTTCCGCTCAGGCTTACCGCGAACCACCGATACCTTGTGGACCAAAACAATAGGCCATTTCTGATCGTTGGCGACACTCCCCAGGGCTTAATGGGCAGGCTGACCGAGCAAGGGGCCGAAAAGTACTTTGCAGACCGCGAGGCGCATGGATTCAACACCGCGGGCTGGGTCGACGTGGCGTGCGCCGGCAACGATTATCCCGATAATACGACCGGAAGCACGGTCGACGGCATTGTTCCCTTTTCAGGGTTTGTGCCTGGGGGAGCCGACTATACCCACTACGACCTTTCGAAGCCTAACGAGGCGTACTTTGCGCGGCTCGATCATATGATCGAAATCGCCGCGGCGCACGACATCTTTGTATTTATTGACCCAATGGAGACAATTGGGTGGCTCAAGACATTGCGGAATAACGGGATGAGCGCATCCTATGAGTACGGAGAGTATCTGGGACGCCGCTATAGGAAGTACTCGAACGTGGGGTGGATCAGCGGCAACGACTTCAACAACTGGCGAGTCCCCACTGACGATGCATTGGCGCTAGCGGTTGCAAAAGGAATTCAGTCCGTCGCTCCCAAACAGCTCCAGACCGTGGAGCTCAACGTGTTCACAAGCTCCTCGCTCGACGATCAAAGTTGGGCGCCGATTATTTCGTTGAACAGCGTCTACACCTATTCCGCCACCTATATTCAAATGTTGCACAGTTATAACCAAACTCCCATCATGCCTGCGTATCTGGTGGAAGCGCATTATGACCTGGAGCAAATCGGCCAGCCTACCGATTATGGGACTCCGGAAGTTCTGCGCCGCGAAGAGTATTGGACTATGCTGAGCGGCGGAGTTGGCCAATTCTACGGAAACAGGTATACATGGAGCCTTACGTCCGGCTGGGACTCCTACATTGACACGCTTGGTGTGACGCAACTGGGCACTTGGAAAGACTTCTTTTCGTCTTTGCCGTGGCAGGATCTGGTCCCGGATCAGCGTCATGAAACGCTTACGGCCGGTTACGGCAGTTTCGGCGATGATGAGGTACACCTTGACCCGAAGTCGTTGGCGGCGAAAATGGAGCCGCGTGTAAGTCAGAGCGACTACTCTACGGCGGCGCGCACGCCGACTGGCTCCTATGTTGTTGTGTACATGCCTACCGCACGGACCATCACGATTGACATGACCCGGTTGCGCGGCCCTGCCGCGGCCGAATGGTTCGACCCAACAATTGGAACCTACCAGGTGATTTCCGGAATACCTTTTCCCAACATAGGGACGCGACAATTCACGCCTCCCGGAAACAACGCGGCTGGTGATAGTGACTGGGTGCTCCTCTTGAACGCCGCAAGTGCGGGAAGGCGGTAGCGGGAGGGTTTAAGTAGAAACTTCAGCTTTGGTTGTGGTGGACGTTGCGCGACGCCGGACCCCGGGGAAGAGGACTACTCTTGAAATCCGAGATCGGGAAAATTGAGCGGCTGCCGGAACCAATCCGATCGCAATCCAATAAGGACGACGCCCACACCAGCCAAATAGTCCCGGCTATCTTCGCCGGTGATGCGAGGCCCCACTAAATTACCGCGCAAAAAGGAAAGCCAAACAACGGCGTGAAACGGTCGGTGAGGAAATGTCCAAAACTCCTCCGACTGCCTTTTTACCCAAAAGCGCCAAAGAGCCGCCAGGTTCACGCACATGAAGCCGAGGAATGCGCCGAAATTGAGGATTTCGGCGGTCAGTTCGTAACTCATGCATAGAGTACCCAGATACGCCAAGCTCCCGATGAGCACAACATTCACATCCGGCGTTTTGCGGCTCGGATGAAGGCGGCCAAAGATGCGTTTAGGAAAAACATTCTCGCGGCCGATACCGAAAAGCAGTCGGGCAGCGCCCACCTGAGCGGTAAATCCGGCGCCGATGTTGGCGATCACGAGCATCATAGCAGAGGCCTGCAGGAGGAGTAATCCGCCCACGCGGCCGGCTACATCAATAAATGCCGCATCGATATTGCTGAAGGACATGTAATCCGGCCACGCAAGTTGGCTATGGTACACCAGAAGCCCACCGAACACGCCCGTGAAGAGACAGGTTCTGATAGAAGCGAGCAGAATATTCCTGCGCGGATTTTCCACTTCTTCCGCCAAGGTTGTCACGGCATCGAACCCAAGATAAGTAAGGGCGGCGAAAGAGGTGGCCTTTCCGATACTGCGAACGCTGAAGGTAGCGGGATTATAAAAGGGCCTGATGGAGAACAGACCCGGTAATCCGTGCCAGATCCAGATATATCTGACCGCGAGAATAATGAATCCGCCGGGAACGAGGAACATGACGGCGAGCAGCAATTCGTTGGTTCGCGCGGTTGCCCGAAGGCCACGAGGGTTAAGAAGGGTGATGCCTCCGGCAAACAGCACCACCCCTACAGGAAGGGGCATCCACGGGAGCGCGCGCCGAAGAGAAAGCGTTCCGTAGAGCACACAGAAGATCGGGATGACGACATAGTCCAACAACATGGCCCATCCGGCCACGAATCCAAGAAGCGGGTGAATGCCAAGGCTGGCATAAGTGTAGGCTGAGCCCGCAGACGGATAGAGAGACGCCAGTCTTCCATAACTTACAGCGGTGAGAATCATGGACGCCATGGCGGCAAGAATGGTTACCACCACATGACCCCGAGACCGGACATCGGCGAGACCGAAAACAGTTGCCGGCGCACTCGGGGTCACGGCCAAAATTCCGTAGAAAAACAGATCACCGAGCGAAAAAACCGCCGGAAGCGCGGCTCCGATATTGAGGCCGAAGGCTCGTCGATGAGCTTACTCACGGAAGTGACGTTCTCCCCACCCCCGGGGCCGAATTCTCGCCCAGCCATGGTTTGCGCTGAAGGGAAGCCAAGGCGCTCCTCGCCCGCACAGGGTGGTGACCTTATGATTCGTCAAAGCATCATGCCACAATCAAAGAGAGCAGTCAAATGACTTGCTGAAGCATACGAAGAGCGCCGCGTATAACGCGATTAGCGCGGATGGATTGTTTACGCATGCGGATTCATCGTCGCGTGAAGCCGAGACATCAATCTGAGCGAGGCTTGGCTGGGCGCCAGCAGTTCCCAGCTCTCCGGAGTTTTTCAAGAGAAAATTCTTCGAGAGTCTCTAGACCCAAGGCTGGAACCAGCTTAAACTTTGCCAAGGCGGATGGGCCGGATTGCCCCGGGCAGAAGGCGACAGAAAGAGAAGTTGCAGATTATGAGCACTCGGTGTTATCTCGATGCAAGGGCGATTGCCTTGGCGGTGATGCTGGCGCTGCTGGGGTCGGGCAGGGCGACCATTCAAGTTGCTGCCCGCCCACCTCGAACTCCAGGCGCAGGTTCTCCCATCTATCCCCTCAAAGTCAGCGCTAACGGGAGATATCTGGTCGACCAAAACAACGTTCCTTTCCTCATTACCGGCGACAATCCGCATGCCCTGATTGGAATGGGCACGATAGAAGATGCTGAAAGCTATTTCGCGGATCGACAGGCTCACGGGTTCAATGCAATGTGGATGAATTTGCTTGTCGCCAGCCCAGCTTATTACGACAGCCGCGATGACGGCAGCACTCCTGACGGCATTCGCCCCTTTACCGGGTACATTTCAGGCGACGCAGATAGCGCGCATTACGATCTCACGAAACCGAACGAAAAGTACTTTAGGCGCGTTGACGAGATGCTTTCGGCGGCGGCGACTCATGGTTTGGCTGTTTTTCTCGATCCCATCGACACTTGCTGTGTAGCTTCGCCGACCCGCGCTCAATGGCTCCGGGCGCTCCTGAATAATGGCCTAGCTGGCGCGAAGGCGTACGGCGAGTATGTGGGCAACCGCTACAAGCGTTTCAACAACATTGTCTGGCTGTTTGGCGACGATTTTAACACGTGGCGAACCGCGGGGGATGACGAGGTCGTGCAAGCAGTCGCAAAAGCCATCAAGTCCGCTGACCCGGACGCCCTGCAGACCGTCGAATTGAACGTTTTTTCCAGTTCCTCTCTGGATGATCAAACATGGGCTCCGATCATTTCGCTCAACAGCACTTACACTTACTCGCCAACGTATATCCAGATGTTGCATAGTTATAATCAAATGCCAGTCATACCTACCTATCTGGTCGAGGGACATTACGATTTGGAGAAGGTTGGCGACCCGACGGATTACGGGACGCCGTGGGTGCTTAGGCGGCAAAGCTATTGGACGATGCTGAGCGGTGGCACAGGGCAGCTCTATGGCAACGCTTATACCTGGCCGTTTATTCCCGGATGGAAGTTCTACATCGATACGGTCGCTGTGGAACAGCTAATGATCTGGAAAAACTTCTTTTCTTCGCTACCTTGGCAAAACCTAATTCCAGACCAGGACCATACGGCTGTCACCGCCGGGCTGGGAGCTTATGGGAGTTTGCAAACTCGCGTTAGCAAGAGCGACTTTTGCACCGCCTCCAGAACGCTGGATGGCTCGCTGATTATTGCCTATATGCCGACCGCGCGGACGATTACGGTCAATATGGCAAGTTTGAAGGCGCCACTAAACGCCAAATGGTTCGACCCCACCAGCGGGGCGTACCAAACAGTGGCGGGCGGGCCATTTGCAAACGTTGGAACGCGGCAATTTACGCCGCCCCGATTCAATCATGACGGCGATAGCGATTGGGTTTTATTGCTAACGGTTGCGGATTCCTCGAATTAGATAACATTCCGGCGTCTAAGGCGGCGCCGAGATCTTCAGTCGAGAGGAGGGCGCACGCGATGAACACGCCTGCCCAAGATGCTATCAGCGGGGTCCCGCGCCTGCGGCGGGTGCTTTCTTTGTGGGATCTGATCGTTTTTGGCATCATGGCAGTGACACCAAGCGCTCCGGTGACGGTATTTGGGTTAAGCTCTGTCAGAGCCCGCGGGCACGCTGTGGACACCATCTTGTTCGCCATGGTGGCCATGGTTCTCACCGCCATCAGCTATGGACGAATGGCGGCGCTGTATCCAGCGGCCGGCTCAGCGTACACCTATGTGGGAAGGGGAATTAATCCGCACCTGGGCTTTCTGGCGGGATGGGCGATGTTGCTCGACTACCTGACCATTCCTATTTTCTGCGTCTTATATGGCTCCCTGATTGTGCAGCGCATGCTTCCGGAAGTTCCTTATGTCATTATCTCCGCGGGCTTTGCCGGCGGGATCACATACATGAATGTGCGCGGGATCCGGGCTACGGCCAGAACCAACGACGTCCTGCTGCTCTTCATGGGGGTCGTGCTTCTGAGCTTCATTGTGCTTGCCATTCGCTATCTGCTGGGTCATGAAGGCTGGGGAGGGCTATTTTCCGTCACTCCTTTTTACAATCCGCAAGAGTTCCATCTGGGAGCGGTGATTCACGCGACCTCCTTCGCAGCTCTGGCCTATATTGGATTCGACTCGGTAACCACACTCGCCGAAGACGTTCATAACCCGAGGCGAAACATTATGATTTCTCTCGTGACTGTTTGCCTATTCACCGGGATCTTTGGAGCGTTGGTTATTTATCTCGGTCAGCGCGTCTGGCCGGATTTTCGCACTTTTCCGGACGTGGCTACCGCCTTCATGGATGTGGCGCGCCGCGCAGGCGGGACATGGCTGTTTGAAGCCATGGTGCTGCTGCTCGCAGTCGCCAACATTGGCGCCGGCCTTACCGGACAGGTAGGAGCGGCGCGGCTACTCTTCGGCATGGGCAGGGACAACGTTCTGCCGAGGCGGTTCTTTGCGCATCTCAGCGCGAAGACAAATGCTCCTTCGTTCAACATTGTATTGATTGGCGTCTTGGCCTTTGCGGGCTCGCTGAACAAGCGCTACGACCTGATCGGAGAGTTACAGAATTTCGGTGCGTTTCTGGGTTTCATGGGAGTTAATCTCGCTACGATTCGCCAGTTCTATTTCCTTCCTATCGCCGGGCACCGGCGAAGCTTCTGGAACGACTTCTTACTGCCTGGTATGGGTTTTTTGATTTGCACGATCATCTGGCTGGGTTTGGGCAGCCTTGCAAAGATTGTCGGAGGCCTGTGGTTCGCCGCTGGGCTGATTTATTGCGCTGTGCGTACGCGCGGATTTCGCCTGGAGCCGGTGATGATTGATTTTCGAGAGTCTTGATAGCGGCTCTTGATAGATGATTACCGGGCTTGATGTTTCAAGGCGGCGTTCCAGTGTTGGATTGGATTGCCAAGGGGCTTAAAGAGGTTGGATGGAGAATGTATGCGATTGAAGGACCGAGTCGCGATCGTTACGGGGGTGGGCGTGGGTCTGGGAAAGGCGGTAGCCCTGCGTTACTCCGCTGAACGGGCGAAGGTGGTGATTGCGGACATTAATGCCGATGCGGGATGCTCCACGGCGCGAGAGATTCATGACGCGGGCGGTGATGCCCACTTTGCGCCAACGGATGTCGCGAAGGAGAATGAAGTTCGAGCCATGGTGCAAGAGGGGCTGAATCAGTATGGCAGAATCGATATTCTCGTTAACAACGCCGCGATCCTGATGTTCGGCAAGGATACGCGCGCGCACGAGTTGAGCGCCGAGGTGTGGGAGCGCACTTTAGCGGTCAACCTCCGCGGCCATTGGCTTTGCTCTAACCCGAAGTTCCTTTTTCTTTGAGACGCGAAGGTGTGTTAATCCAAGAGGATGCGTGCGAAGAGACTGTTCGGCTCTGGGTACAGTTACAGAGCCGGGGCCACGCCGAGCAGTGCAAAGGCGCGGCGTTGCAAGGGCGTCGGGGTCGAGATCATCTCGAACGAACGGCCGGCAGCCTGGACTTGATTG
>JASHOC010000044.1 GCA_030041305.1 Acidobacteriaceae bacterium | reverse complement strand
AGTCCTACTCCGGGAAGCGTATTGGGCACGAGCGCCACCTTCAGTTGGAGCTCTGCAACCGGCGCGACGTTATACACGCTTTATCTGGGCACGGCGGGAGCGGGATCGAGCAACCTCTACGACTCAGGGGGCACGACGGCCACTTCCGTGACCGTCAGCGGCATACCGGAGGACGGGGTGACGGTCTATGCCCGGCTGCGCTGGTATGTGAGCGGAGCCTGGCAGTCCGCGGACTTCACCTACACCGAATCCGGCACGTCGACGCCAGCGTCCTTAATCTCGCCCACGCCGGGCAGCGTACTAGGCTCGAGCGCCACCTTCACGTGGAACCCCGGAGCCGGGCCGGCGGAATTCATGTTCTACCTGGGCACGGCGGGAGCGGGATCGAGCAACCTCTACGACTCAGGGGGCACGACGGCCACTTCCGTGACCGTCAGCGGCATACCGGAGGACGGGGTGACGGTCTATGCCCAGCTCCGCTGGTATATGAGCGGAGCCTGGCAGTCCGCGAACTACACCTACACCGAATCCGGCACGCCGACGCCGGCGTCCTTAACCTCGCCCACGCCGGGCAGCGTACTAGGCTCAAGCGCCACCTTCACGTGGAACCCCGGAGCCGGGCCGACGGAATTCATTCTCTACCTGGGCACGGCGGGAGCGGGGTCGGCCAACCTCTACGACTCAGGGGGCACGACGGCCACTTCCGTGACCGTCAGCGGCATACCGGAGGACGGGGTGACGGTCTACGCAAGGCTCCTTTCGTATATGAACGGAGCTTGGCAACACGCCGACTACACCTACACCGAATCCGGCACGTCGACGCCAGCGTCCCTGACCTCTCCCGTGCCGGGCAGCACACTATCAGGGTCAAGCGTCACGTTCGCGTGGAACCCTGGAGCCGGGCCGGTGGAATTCATGTTCTACCTGGGCACGGCGGGAGCGGGGTCGAGCAACCTCTACAACTCGGGGGGCACGACGGCCACATCTGTGACCGTCAGCGGCATACCGGAAAACGGGGCGCCGGTCTACGCCCGACTCTACTGGTTCATGAACGGAGCTTGGCAGTACGCCAATTACACATACACGGAAGCATCACCGGCTCCTTCTTTGAGCGCCCTGACCTGCACAAACAGCACATTGACCGGAGCAGGGACGGACGCCTGCACGGTGTCGCTGACGGGTGCGGCCCCCACCGGCGGCGTGGTCGTGAATTTGGCCAGCAACAATGCTGCGGTGGTGGCGCCGGCGTCAGTGACGGTGATGGCTGGTTCGACCAGTGCGGCATTCACCGCAACAGTCTCAGCGGTGACTTCGGGGCAGACCGCCACGCTGACAGCCACGGCGGGCGGCATTTCGCAGATTTTTTCTCTGCAGTTGAACGCCGCGACCCCGACGCTCACCCTAAGCGCATCCAGCGTGACCTTCGGCAGCGTCAACGTCAACTCGCCCGCTACTCAGACAGTCACCTTGACTTCCTCGGGCACTGCGGCCGTCACCGTTAGCGCCGCAACGATCACCGGGACCGGATTCAGTATTTCGGGAGTGACTTTCCCGGTGACCCTCAACCCGAACCAGACTGCAACATTGACCGTTCAGTTCGACCCCACGGCGGCCGGCGCGGCCACCGGTCAACTAACCATCACCAGTAACTCGTCGACCAACGGCACGGCCGTGATCAGCCTGAGCGGCACTGCCGTGCCAGTGCTCACTGCGCTCTCCTGCACCAGTGCGTCCATGACCGGGGCAGGCAGCGACACTTGCACCGTAGCACTGAATGCGGAGGCGCCGAGCGGCGGATTCGCGGTGAACCTGTCCAGCAACAGTTCCTCGGTCGTGGTGCCGGCCTCGGTGACTGTGGGTGCAGGCGTAACGAGCGCCGGGTTTTCGGCCACCGTCTCAGCGGTGACCACTGCGCAGACCGTCACCCTGACAGCAACTGCGAGCAGCGCTGATCCCACCTTCACTCTGCAACTAAATGCAGCTACCCCCACACTGACGGTCAGCTCCTCGAGCCTCAGCTTTGGCAGCGTGGCGGTCAACACTCCCACGACGCAGACCGTGACCTTGACTTCTTCTGGCACCGCGGCCGTCACCGTCAGCGCGGCGACAGTCACCGGAACCGGATTCAGTGTTTCGGGCGTGACTTTCCCGACGACCCTCAACCCGGGCCAGACTGCAACATTGACCGTTCAATTCGCCCCCACCGCCGCCGGCGCGGCCACGGGTCAACTGACGATCACCAGCAATTCATCCACCAACGGCACGGCCGCGATCAGTCTCAGCGGAACGGGGGTACCGGTATTGACTGCGCTTTCCTGCACGAACGCGTCCATGACCGGAGCGGGCAGCGACGCTTGCACGGTGGGGCTGAATGCGGCAGCGCCCAGCGGCGGATTCACGGTGAGTCTGTCAAGCAACAGTTCCTCCGTCGTTGTGCCGGCCTCGGTGACTGTGGGTGCAGGCGTAACGAGCGCATCGTTCACAGCTACGGTCTCGGCGGTTACATCCGCACAAACCGCCACGCTGACCGCCACGGCGGGCAGCGTTTCCGAAACCTTCGCTTTGCAACTAAACACCAGCAACCCAGTACTCAGCTTTAACGCTACCAGCATATCCTTTGGCGATGTGCCATTGAACTCGCCGGCGACGCAGTCGGTGACGCTCACATCTTCGGGAAGCTCGCCTGTCTCTGTCAGCGCGGCGACGGTAACAGGAACCGGCTTCACAATATCGGGGATCACGCCTCCGCTTACCTTAGACCCAGGCCAGACGGCAACGCTGAACGTGGAGTTCGATCCGACAGTTGCGGCTACAGAAACGGGTCAGTTGACTGTCACCAGCAACTCGTCCACCAACCCCACGGCGGTGATCAGTTTGAGCGGAACGGGGCAGGCGGCGTCCTATTCGGTCGAACTGAGTTGGACCCCGCCCAGCAGCTCGAGCGATCCAGTAGCGGGCTACAACATCTATCGAGCGACCGGAAGCAGCTCTTCATATCAACTGCTAAATTCATCCGTCAACACTCCGGCGACATTCACAGACTCTACAGTGCAGGACAGCACATCCTACACCTACTATGTCGAGAGTGTCGATGCTGAGGGGAATAAGAGCGCGCCTTCGAACACGTACGCCGTGAACATTCCATAGCTGCCTTTGGCCGGGAGTGGGCGTAGAATCGGGTTATGAAAATACGGCGAAGAGGCCGCCATCCAAGTGGCCGACCGGGGCATCCAAACAGCGGCGGATAGTTTTCATTTTAAGTATTTCACGGAGGAATTGCATGTCGACGAAACGGAGAGTGGCCATTTCGAAAACGGTCACCGTAGCTCTGGGAGTCATTCTTGTCGGGTCGGTTCAAGGATACGCACAAAATACACCAAGTTTGATGGTCGCTGCCGGCAAAGCCGGCATCAGCAGCAATGACTATGGCAGCGCGAGCAACTTCGAATTTCAGATGGAGGCGAGCGGATGGCCGCGTGCCGTAACCGCGGGAGAGACGATCTTCATGATGGGTTCGTGGCCGAACGGAAACAACCCGACGATTACCGACGACAAATCGAACACTTGGACGTCGGCGATCTCCTGCAACGATAGCACCAATACAAACCACGGATTCTTTTACGCGATCAACGCCGCCGCGAACACGTCGATGATTACTGAGACACACAGCTCAGCGATCAGCAACGGGGTCTTCGACTGGGCGCATTTCTACAACATGTCCACGACCTCGAGTGGTTTCGTAGATGGTTCATCGTGCAGGACTGGCGTGACGCCGTCGAGCAACACCGCTCCGAACATCAGCGGCACGGCATATACGACTGCGACAAACGGAGACCTGATTCTGACCTGTGTCTACGTCGAGCAGAATCCGCTGGCGTCTCCGAATTCTATTTCGTCCATTACCTGGCCTGCTGGCTTCACGGGGCTGAGTGAGGATACGACCTACGGTCACGCCTGCGCTTATCAGGTGCAGAGCACAGCCGGGTCGTTCACACCGACTTTCACGATCACGCAGGGCACGCATAACAGTTTTACTATTATTTCCGCCGCCTTCATATCGGGGTCTGGGGGCACCGCACCAGGAAACGGCGCTTCGATACTGCTCTCCGAGATGCATTATACGTCGACTCATGGGGCTACGGATACCGTTTACCTGCCTTGTCCGAACACTACGACGACCGTCGCGGTATTAGACGATGCGGGCGACGTAACCGCAGTTACGGACAGCAATTCCAATACGTGGCAGCATGCGCCAATACAAGCGAACTTTGGACCCATTTTCTACGTCAATAGCCCGACTATCACCCAAGGCACATACCAAGTTAACATGACGTTCGCTGACAGCTCAAACTATGACCTGGTTGGTTTATTCTGCGTCGGAAACACCAGTGGCATCGATACGGCGGCAACAGCACAGAACGGTTCGACGCTCGACGGTGCGGGTTCAGGCACAACCTATAACACTGGAACCCAATCCGGCGACACACAAGTCAACGTTCCCAGTATAGGAACATCGGCGGCGGGGGACTTAGTCTTGAGCGTTGGAGGTATCGGTGTGGGCCCGGCAACAGGATGTGTTTCCGGGCAGTGCGTGTTCGACTACGTTGGCTCCACAACCTGGACAGACGGTGACCAGGAATCGTATGCAAACGGTGATTTCATGGGGCACCAGTACGCCCCTACGGCAAGCACTGTGGACTTTGAGTACACTCTCGCACCTGGCGTTACGCCGGGGGGCGGCATCGCCATCGCGCTCAAAGCCGGAAGTTCGACCCAGGCTCCAGCCTCACCGACGGGACTAACCGGCACTGTCCAGTGACGCTCGCTTTTAAGCGCAGAACAGACGGCGCCGTATGTTGCATTTTGCGGATGAACTGTGAGCGATACGTGAACCACAGGCCAGATCAAGCCCGGGGGGATTAGTCTTGAAGCGCGGCCAGCCGTGCTTTCTGTGCGGCTTTCCAGCGGTTGGGTAGCCAGGCGGGTAGGTCGCTGACGCGCACAGCCGGCAAGTTGATCAATAACTGAGTGAGATAGAGCTACTGGTCCATATCATGGCGGCGACAGGTCGAGGTGAGGCTGGCCAGGATGGCCGCGGTACGACCGCGGC
>JASHOC010000344.1 GCA_030041305.1 Acidobacteriaceae bacterium | reverse complement strand
GCGCAGTTCGAGGTGCGCAACCAGATCTCGAACGTGCAAGGGGCGTCGGTGCCGCAGCCTTATGGAGGAACTTACCGCCAGATCCAGATCTATGTGGATCCGCTCAAAATGGAGGCGCGCGACCTGAGCCTGAACGACGTGGTCAACGCCGTCGACAGCTCCAACCTGATTCTGCCCGCGGGCGACGTGCGCATCGGCTCCCAGGACGACAATATTTATGCGAACAGCCAATTTCCCGACGCCGCAGCGATGAACGAGATGCCCATCAAGACAGTGGGCAACTCGTCGGTCGTCGTGGCGGACATCGGCAGAGCCGTCGATTCCGGGGCATTGCAATACAACATCGTGCGCATCGACGGGCAACGGTCGGTTTATGTGCCCATTTTCAAGCAAGGCGGCAACAGCAACACCATCAGCATCGTCGATGGCATCAAGGCGGCCATCAAACACCTGGTGGACGTGCCCACTTCTCTCAAGACCGCGGTCGTTTTCGATCAGTCCATCTTCGTGAACCTGGCGATCAAGAACCTGGTGAAAGAGGCCACTATCGGCCTGGTTCTTACCGGGATCATAATTTTGATTTTTCTGGGCAGTCCGCGCGCGACATTCGCAGTGATGCTGTCGATTCCGCTCTCGGCGCTGGTGTGCCTCTTGCTGACCAACGCCGGCGGCGGCTCCATCAACACCATGATCCTGGGCGGACTGGCGCTGGCGTTCAGCCGCCTCATTGATGACTCCGTGGTGGTGCTGGAAAATATCTTCCGTTTTATGGAGATGGGAATCCCGCCCCAGCAGGCTGCTGAACAGGGAGGGATGGAAGTTTCGCTTGCGGTTCTGGCCGCAACCTCGACGACCTCGATTGTCTTTTTCCCGGTCACGTTTCTCTCCGGGATCAGCAAATACATCTTCACGCCCCTTGGGCTGGGCGTAGTGCTCTCCATTTTCGCCTCGTATTTTTTCGCCATGACAGTGGTTCCGCTGTTCTGCGCCAAGTTTATCCGTGTCACGGATGAACATGGGGAAGATCCTGCTCAGCTTCCCGCGCATGGAACGGGCCAACCCTCCGCCTTCAGCCGCTTGATCGGCCTGTTCAACGAATTCTTTCAGAGATTTCTCAACAGCTATGAGCAGCTCGCTTTTCGGGTGCTGCAGAAGCCGGCTTTTACAGCGACCGCGATCCTCGCGGGCCTGGCGCTGATTCTTGTTGGGCTGTTTCCCTTTCTTGGCCGGGCCTATTTTCCGCGCACCGATCCTGGTCAATTCGTAATCGACGTTCACATGCCCAGCGGAACCCGCCTCGAGGTGAGCGACCAATATATCGCGAAGGTGGAAAACGTGATTCGCAGCGTGGTGAAACCCAAGGATCTGGACATGATCGTCTCCAATATCGGCGTCTATCCGGATCTTTCGGCGATTTTCACCACCAACGCCTCGATGGATACGGCCTTCGTGCAGACCAGCCTCAAAGAGGATCACAGCATCGGCAGCTACCAATACATGCGCATGGTCCAAGCTAAGCTTTCGCGCGAGATGCCGGAGCTTTCCACCTATTTTCAAGCCGGCGGCCTGGTGGACGGCGTGATCAACCAGGGCCTGCCGGCGCCCATCGACGTCGAGATCGGCTCGAACGACTTGAATGGCGCCTATGCACTGGCCAAGCAGCTGGCCGCCAGGATCAGAACCATGCCGAACGTGAGCAGCGTGTACATTCCGCAGAATCTCGACTATCCCGGAATCGCGCTCAATATCGACCGCGAGAAGGCCAGCCTGATGGGACTCTCCGCTCAGGACGTGGTCGATAACGTGATCACCGCGCTCACCTCCGACGGCATGATCGCTCCCAGCTATTGGATCGATCCCAAGAGCGGCAACAACTATATGGTGACCGTGCAGTACATGAACCGCTGGATCGACAACATGTCGATGGACGATTTCAGGAACATTCCCCTGCGCGGCTTTCGGCCGGCAGGCTTTAGCCCAACCAATATCGGCCGGTTCGCATCAGTGTTGCCCTTGTCGGACTTTAAGAGCGACCACGTGGCGGGATTCACGCCGTTAAGCTCGGTGGCCAACGTCCAGTTGATCAATACGCCTACCGAAGTGGACCACTACCAGATCCGGCGGGTCATCGACGTGTACGTGGCCACCAGGACTGAGGCGCTGCAGGGTGTGGGCGCGAGAATCAACCGCCTGCTGGCCGAGACCGGGCACGACCGGAACACGGTGCTCACCATGCGGGGCGCCGTCGTCAACATGAATGAGGCTTTCAAAGAGTTCGGGCTGGGCCTGGTGATCGCGGTCATGATGGTCTATCTCGTCCTGATGGCGCAATTCCGCTCCTTTATCGATCCCTTCATCATCCTCATGGCGATTCCACCGGGGCTCGCCGGGGTGCTGCTGATCCTGCTGGTTACAGGCAGCACGCTCAACATCATGTCGCTGATGGGCGTGATCATGATGACCGGCATTGTGGTTTCCAACAGCATTTTGATTGTGGAGTTCGCGGGCATTCTGCATGGCCAGGGTCAACCGCTCCTGGAGGCGGTGGTGCATGCATGCCGCATCCGTTTGCGGCCCATCCTCATGACCTCGCTGGCCACGCTGTTGGGCATGATTCCCATGGCGCTGGGCATCGAGACGGGAAGCGAACAATACGCTCCCCTGGCGCGCGCCGTGATCGGTGGCCTGGGGACTTCGGTGGCCGTCACCGTCTTCCTGGTCCCGGCGGTGTACATGGTGATTCACGGACGCAAGAGACAGACGGCCGCTTCGGAGGGAATCGAGCATGCGTAAACAGCCAAAAGGGCTTCGATTCTGGACCGCAACAGAATTGGAGACAGAAGGAGAAACGACGGGCATGACGGTTAAACACCGTGGCGTGCGACGCGGCAGGGAGGCGCAAACATGCCAAAGTTCGCACTGAAATTTCCCTTTTTTATTCTGATGTTGTGCCTGCTCGTCTTCCTGGTCGGCGTAGTCACCGTCGTGCGCATGCCGGTGGACCTGTTTCCCGAGATCGACATGCCGGTGGTCGTGGTGGCGACGTTTTATAACGGCATGCCTCCGCAGCAAATCGAAGCCGACATCACCAACACCTTCGAGCGGTTTTTCACCCTGGCCGCGAACGTCGATCACAGCGAATCGCGCTCGCTGACCGGAGTAAGCATCATCAAGATTTATTTCAAGCCGGGCACCGATGCGAATGCGGC
>JASHOC010000343.1 GCA_030041305.1 Acidobacteriaceae bacterium | reverse complement strand
CGCTCACCGTATTGCGCGCCCGAGAGAAAAAAACTTTCTCGCTGCCGGGTCCCTCTCAGCGTACCGGAAATCCGGCATTTGCTCGCTTCCGTGCTGCGCGGCGGCTGGCAAAGCCTGGAGCATCTGCTGCACTGGTCTGACTGGCGGCGACGACATCAATTCCTCGCCCAATTCTTCCACTACCGGAAAGAAACGGTCTGGAGCCTTGGTATTTAATTACAACTGTAGTACTAGGTCCTCGACCGCTTGTTCTTGTATCAATATGGGTGCCCTTTCTGGGAGCCCTTCCGGGCACGGCGTATTTACTTTTGCCGCAAGCGTGGGAGGCACAATTTCAAGAGGCCACGGACCTAGCGTATGAATCGCATCAAGCCTTGCGGCTCTAGATCGGGTTCGAGGAATTTTTGTGGCGCGCCAATGCTGGTGCAGACAGCTTCTGCAGCCAGATGACCTGACCGCGCCGCGCTCTCCATTGTGGATGGCCAACCGGTAGCGATCCAATCGCCGGCCAGGAAGCTGTTGGGCCACGGGGATTGCGTGGCAGCGGGGCGGGAGGCGTCTACGCCGGGTGGTACTCCGAACGTTGCGCGAACTTCCTTGACCAGCGCAGCTTTCACCAGCTTGGCCGACGTTACCGCAGGAAAAAACTCCGCGAGTTCCCTCAGCGTGAGCTCAATTGCCTCGTTGCGCTTGCGCGCAGCGTAAACGCGTGAAGCACTGACCTCAATTTCGATGTAACTGCCCTTGGTCTTGCGCCATGGTTGCAGTTTGCTGCGGTTGAAGAGCCAATGGACTTCGCGGTCGAGCATCACTGCATGGTCAAGCTCCGTGATTTCGCGGTCGAACCAAAGATGCGCGCTGCAAATGGGCCGGTGCTCGTGGCGGGCAATCCGATTTGCCAGCGCCTCCGCACCAGTTGCCGGCGGCATGTGCGGCAACAGCTTCCCCATCGCGTCAAACGGCAGCGCGAGCACAATGTAATCGGAAACCAGCGCGCCTGTGCGCGTCGTGAGTGTCCACTCGGAAACCTCTTCGTCCCAGTCGATGCGCTCCACGCCGCTGTTCAAATAGAGCGATGATTCGTTGTTCCCGAGCAATCCCTCCACGCCAGAGTAGAGTTCGCTCAACGGAACCGCGTTGATGCCCATCCGCCCGGCTGCGGCAGAATTCATGAACAGCTCGCGAATCACCTTGGCCGCGTACGGCACGGCGATACAATCGATCTCCGCGTTCAGCGCGCTGGCGATAACCAGCTTCCAGAAGCGCTCGACGGCGCCCCGCGATTGCCGATGCCGCACGAGCCATTCGGCCAATGTCTCCTTCGAATCCGGAGCGACCGACCGCAGCATGGCGCGAAACGCGCGCGCCAGCGACACCTTGTCGGCTAGGGTGAAAGCGTGTGCGGTGAGCAGGCGCGGCAGGCCGTGCAATGGCGCCGGCAGAGTGAATGGACCGAATCTAAAAGGCCCCAGCGCGGAGCGCCGCCGGCTGCCCGGCTCGATCATCGTCATCTCGCTTGTCCAGCGCACCTTGTCCAGCGCGCCGACACGCCGGTAGAAGCCGATCAGGTTCGTGCAGCAGCCGAACAGCACGTGCTGGCAATTGTCGATCGTTTCCTCGACGCCGGGATGTACGTATGAACTGGCCCGTCCGCCGAGATATCCGCGCCGCTCGACCAGCCGCACGCGCAAGCCGGCCTCCGCCAGCGCGCAAGCCGCGCTCATGCCGGCCACGCCCCCGCCGACAACGGTGACGGTCTTCTCCGGTATTTTCGCCAATCTGCTCAACGGGGCAATCCTCGTGCACCGGGGCCTTGCGCACTGCGGCGCGCCGAAAGCCTCGCCCATGTGGTGCGCGTTAATCCGAACGTCAGGATAGCCAGCTTTTGCGCCAGGGGCACGGCGGCTCGGTGCGAAAACACATCGTAATTCGCGTGCTGGATGCGCTTCAGCAGCGCATGATAAATGGTCACCAACACCCAGAGCGCGGGCCGGCTTTCGCAGTTGATGAGCGGAAGCAGCGCTTGCGCGGAACGGTAATAGTTCTCTGCGCGCGCCGCGATTTCCTTGAGCAATGCGCGCTCGCTAGCCGTGGGCGGTATGCCCGCCGGGCGATCGAATAGCGCGTTCAGCGCGATTTCGTGCGCCGACAGATCCTCGAGAGGCAAATATACGCGGTTGCGCGCGGCGTCTTCTGATACATCGCGCAAGATATTAGTGAGCTGGAAGGCGACGCCCGTTTCTTCGGCCAGCTTTTCAGCACGTGGATCCGAGTAGCCGAAGATGCGAATCGACACCAAGCCTACCACCGAGGCCACAAGATAGCAATACCGGTAAAGATCGGCGAAGGTGGCGTAGGTGTCCGGCGCACCCGCGGACGCATGGTCCAGATCCATAGTGACCCCCGCCACCAGTTCATCGAGCAAGTGAAGCGGAATCGCAAATCGCGCCACGGCGTCGCGCACCGCCAGGAAGACGGGGCTCCAGCAGTCTCCGCCTTGGCGAGCGCTGCGCCAGTCGCTCAGCCACGCGTCCAGCCGCCCGCGTCGTTCCCCGCGCGAAAGCGTCTCGTCGTCGGCCAGATCGTCGGCCTGGCGCATAAAGGCGTAGATCGCGCAAATGGCGTTCCGCCGCTCCAACGGCAGGGCGATAAAGGCGAAATAAAAATTCTTGGCTTCACGCTTCGCGATGGCGCGGCAGGCCGCGTAAGCATCGGCAAGACTCGATTCGCCCAATGGCTTGGCTTGCGTCAATTCCGGCATCTCGATGGCATAAGTACTGTTCGCCTGATTAGACGCGCCTGGACTTCATGGTTTTCTGGCTTTTGTTACAGTTTTTCTTGAGAAAACCTGCCGCAAAGGCTTAATCCCCAAGCCGGCTTGGCCGAACAGATACGCGAGGCTCAATGCGATTCTATCGCGCGCGCTGGGACTCGAGGTTTTCGATTCTCCTCTTTACAGAAATCGGGACGCTGAGTGGCGATTTCCTTTTCGGGGCTCGCAGCGAGTGATTTTTGCCCGCTGGGGTGGAAGTCAACGCCATCTTGCGCGTTGCTATTATGGCAAGCTTTGAATCGAAAACGCTTTAACTGCGCAGGCGCAGGAAGGGCAGCGCTTTGCCGGCGACGGCGCGCAACGCAAGCGCCACTTTGGCGCCCTTCGCGATCACCGGCCGGCCGCTGAGCACGTCGAAGTCCCGGCGCTCGATGGCGCGCAGAATCTCCAGGCCGCCGCGGCTAAACAGATCGAGGTCAACGGCCAGCGAGCGGCGGACCCGGCCGATCAGCGGCAGCCCCTTTGCGAAGAGTGATCGTGTGTAATCCACTTCGCACTTCAGAAAGGCTCGGAAGTCCCGCGTGGTGACGCCCTGCGCAATGATCGCATCGCTCACGCCGTATCGCCGCATGTCGGCCTGCGGCAGATACACGCGTCCCTTAGCGAAATCGACCCGCACATCCTGCCAGAAGTTGGCCAGCTGCAGCGCCGAACAGGTGCAGTCGGAAAGACGGAAATTCTGTTCGTTGACTTCGTCGCAAACGTAGAGCACCAGCCGTCCCACCGGATTAGCCGAGTAACGGCAGTAGCCGAGAACGTCCTCCATGGTTTCATACCGGGTTACGGTCTGGTCCTGCCGGAAAGCTGTGAGCAGATCGGCGAACAGCTCTTTGGGAATCGCACACGCGCGAACCGTTTCGGCAAGCGCCACAAACACCGGGTGCCGCGACCGGCCCTCGTAACAGGCGTCCAGTTCCCGTCCCCACAAATTGAGAAGCGCTAACGCCGCGGCGTGATCCGGAACCTCGTCGCCCAGATCGTCTGAGATGCGGCAATAGGCGTAGATGGCGTAGAAGTGCGGGCGCAGCGGTTCGGGCAAAAACCAGGTGGCGACGTGGAAATTCTCGTAGTGGCTCTCGGCCAGCCTCCGGCAATAGGCGCGCGCTTCATCGAGCGTAGGAGCGGTCTCTGGTATGCGATAGCCCGCCGGAAGCGCCGACCAGCCGCGGGCGAGCAAATCTTCGGGCGCCGCCTTCAATGCATTCTCCGGTTGTACGCTTGCCCCGCTCATCTTCGGTCTCATGGCACAATGGCAGTCTTGATCTCGCTGGAGCGGTTCATCAGCGTCTCAAAAACACGATTGAGCTCGTAGAGATGCGCGCGACCGGTGATAAACGCGCTCGCCTGGAACCGTCCGCCCGCAATCAGATCCAGAGCCTCGCGGCACATCGTCGGCGTATGGTGGAAAGTGGCGCGCATGGTGATGTCGCTATAGTGAATCCGATTGGTGTCAAGCGTCACGTGAGTGTTCGCTGCGCATCCGCCGAAAAAATTCACCGTACCGCCTTTGCGCACCAGTTCCAGCGCCTCCTGCCATGTTTCGGGAATCCCCACCGCCTCGATCGCAATATCCACCCCGCGGTTTCTCGGCGTCAGGGCGCGGGTGTCGCGAATCGCGTTGCGAATAGTCTCGGCTTGCACCACGTGCGCCGCGCCCATTTGCCGCGCCGCCTCCATCTGGCCGTCGTGTTTGACGATGGCGATGGTTTCATACCCGGCAAGAGCCGCCACATGCAAAATCATCAATCCCAGTGGTCCGCCGCCAATCACCGCCACCAGGTCGCCATACCGTGGATGCGAGTCCTTAAAACCGTGCACTGCACATGCCAAAGGTTCCGTCAGCGCCGCATGCTCCAGCGGCACGTGATCCGGCACATACAGGGTGTTTTTGGCGACGATGCGCTCCGGGATTCGAATGAATTCCGCGTAAGCGCCATTGTTGAACATCAGGTCATCGCAGAGGTTTTCCTGGCCACGCTCGCAAAAGTAGCATTCCCCGCAAGGTGCGGAGTTTAGCGCCACCACCCGGTCGCCGGGAGCAAAACCCTCCACGCCTTCCCCGGCTTCCACCACGGTCCCGGCCAGTTCGTGGCCAAAGAGCGCGGGCGGCACGATCATGCGCGCGTGATAGCCGCGGCGAAAAACCTTGAGATCGGTTCCGCAGGTGAGCGCGGCGCCCACCCGGACAATCAACTCTCCCCGCGCGGCGCGCGGAACCGGCACGCGCTCAATGCGGATATCTTCGCGGCCGTGGAGAATTGCGGCCTTCATGGTGCTGCGCCCGTGCAGAAAGGCGCTTTCGACCGTCCTGCGGCCCAGGCTAACGGCAGTCTCCACCTTCCTGCGGCCTTTCACGACGACCGTCTCGACGGTGTTCAGGCCGGCTTCGACGACCGTCTCGACGGTATTCAGGCCTCCCTCGACGACGTCCTCAACCTTCCTGCGCCCTCCTTCCACTACCTTTTCGACCCTTTTGCGGCCGTGGAGGATTGCGGCCTTCATCGTCGGCGCCATCGAATCTCCCTTCCTTCTTACTTCACGCCCGCTCCCGGTTCAGGCTCAATCATAATCTTCATCGAGCCGGGCCGGGGATGGGATGCAATCTCAATAGCCTCGACTGCTTGTTCCAGCGGAAACCGGTGCGAGATAAGTTGCGTCAGGTCGAAGCCGTTGCGGAAGCCTCCGAAGACCAGGCCGGTGACTTCGTCCAGGATGGAGAACGATGACGAGTAAGACCCCAGCAGGGTCTTTTCGTCCACGCACACGGCGGCGGGGTCGATGGTTGCTTCGCCATGTTGCGTCTGGGCAAAGAGCATCACCTTGCCCCCCGGTCGCGCCGCATCCATGGCTGTGCGAATGAGCGCGCTGCTGGCCACGGCGAGAATCACTGCGTCCGCGCCGCGGCCCTCCGTTTCCCGATATGCCCGCTCCACCACATTCTCGCTCGCAGCGTGAATCGCGTCCCGAAGACCGAAACGCGCGGCAATCGCGTGCCGCTCCGCGAACAGGTCGGAAGTCAGCACGCGCGCCCCGGTGCGGCGGGCAAGCGCCGCGTGCATCAGGCCGATCGGTCCTTGACCGATCACCAGCACCGTGTCGTCCGCGGCGAGGTTGAGCATCTTCACGCCCTTCAAAACCGTATTGACCGGCTCGACAAATGCCGCCTGCTCAAAAGGAACATCGTCCGGAATGCGCACCACCCCGCGGTTCTGAACCACAAAGTCCATCACGCGCACGTATTCGGCAAAGCCGCCGCCTGAGGGCTCAAAGCCGGCCGTGACCCCAGTTTTCTTGTAAAGCGGGCACTGCGCCGGCGTTTGCTTGCGGCAGTAATAGCATTCTCCGCATGGCACGTGATGAAAGGTCATCACCCGGTCGCCGACGGCGTAATCCATCACTCCTTCACCCACCTCGACAATGGTCCCTGCCATCTCATGCCCGAAAATGCGCGGCGCAGAGTGCGATCCCGTGTGGATCTTCTTCAGATCTGTGCCGCAGATGCCGCAGGTGGTGATCTTGATCAGCAACTCGCCCGCTCCGGCGCGCGGTACAGGGACTGTCTCCACACGCATGTCGTTCACGCCGCGGTACACCACGGCGCGCATCATCGACGGAATCCTTGATTCGACCCGGGTGTGAGGATCAGAGATCTGCGTAGCCATTCCGTTTTCTGGGCGACCTCGTTCACAAGAGAAAATCGAGCAGCGACTCCGCGATCTTTTGGGAAGCCTTTTTACTATTCTCTCCCATGCGGATGAGCGCAGGCCAGTAAATGGGCCGCGCCACGGCGAAAACCAGGAAGCGCGCGGTTTGGAAATGTCCGTTCGCAGCGAGAAAGGCATTGAAATCAGGCAGACGGTCGTCAGGACCGTCGCTGACGCCTTTGATGCAATAAAACGGAATGCCGCGCATGGCGGCCAGGCGCGCAACGGCGCTGGCTTCCATGTCCACGAGGGCCGCCGGATAAGCCGCGGCGAGGCGGTGCTTTTCCTGTCTGTCCGCGACCCTGGGGCTGGTGGCCATCCACAACTCTCCCGCGCCCGCTTCGCAACGAAATCGCTCGCCGGTGCGCACGTCAATCACGCCCGCCAAATTATGCGCCGAGCCGGGCGCGAGATCGGCGCGCAGCGATCCGGCCCAGCCCACGGAAAAGAGCAGATCCACCGGGCCGCCGTCTTCGATGGCGGCAAACGCCCGCGTCGCGGCGGCCTGGCCGGCGCCGGCGCAGGCCGCAATCCACTCCTCCTCGGGATTGCGCTGCGCCCAGAATTGCACCCCGTTACGCGTGCTGTGCGGCCAGCCGCGCACCAGCGACTGCAGTTCGCCCGGGAAAGCGGCAACCATCGCCACGCGGGTCATAAGTGGGCCCGCGCTGGGCTCTCGGGTGCGTACCCATGGGCGCAAAACCAGTCGACGGCGGCGCGCATGGCGGGGTCAATGGGTAGAATGCGAAAGCCAAGCTCCCGCTCCGCCCGCGCGCTGGAAGCAAACATTTTCTTGCGGCCCATCCGGACTTCTTCCAGCGTTGCGCGCGGCTCCTTGCCGCGAATCCGCCCCGTAATCCACTCTTCAAAGAACGCGTACGTCGCGGCCAGGACAAACGGAATTTTAACCGTGGGCGAGGGAATGCCGGTCATCGCCGACATCTTGTCAAGGATCTCTTTGAGAGTGAGGTTTTCGCCGCCCAGAATGTAACGCCGCCCCGGCGCGCCCTTGGTCAATGCCAGCACGTGGGTGCGCGCCACTTCCGTCACGTCCACAAGGTTCAGTCCGGTATCCACGAAAGCGGGAAACTTGCCATTGAGGAAATCCACAAAGATCCGTCCCGTGGGCGTGGGTTTCCGGTCGTTTGCTCCTACGGGCGTAGTGGGATTGAGAATCATCACCTGCTGCCCGTCCTGCGCGGCTTTGATTGCCTCTTGTTCCGCCAAGAACTTGGAGCGTTTGTAATGGCCGACCATGTCGGCGAGCGTAACCGGGGCATCTTCGTCCGTCGGAATTCCGTCCGCTCCGAAGTGCATCGTCGCCACGCTCGACGTATAAACAAAGCGTCGGACTCCCGCCTCGCGCGCCAGTCCCAGCAGCCCGCGTGTGCCGTCCACGTTGGCGCGATACATAGCCTCCGGCTGAGGAATCCAAAGCCGATAGTCCGCCGCCACGTGCACCACGGCCTCGCAACCGTCGAGCGCCAAACGCAACGACTCCGGTTCACCGAGGTCACCCACCACCGTCTCGCCCGCAATGCCTTCGAGATTGGCCAGATTGCTGCTCTTGCGAACCAGCAGTCGCAGTTCCGCACCCTCGCAGACCAATGCCTTCGCCACATGGTGGCCCACGAAGCCCGTTGCGCCAGTGACAAAGACTTTCATAAGGAACTCATGACGAATGCTTATTTTATCGCCTGCGGGATTTGGAATTCCTTGCTGTCAACGGGCGGAAACAAGACCTACAGATGCGTTTCCGTTCTTCCACGACGGGCAGGGGACTCTTTTCTGCCAAATCACATTCCACTCGTAACGAACAAGTCCCTGGGCCGAGCAGGGTAATCGCATTTGGAAATGGGTTGAACCAACAATGATACTTACGGGATGAGGAAGGTGGGGAGATTCTTCGAGGAGGGCCAGCGCAATGGCCGATGAAGAATCTCTGGATCAGTTTGGTTGCTGTTGGGAGGGGCTTGAGGACCCGCGCAACGGCAATGCCGCCTTGCACGACTTTCATGAACTGCTGATGATCGCCTTATGCTGCGTGCTGTGCGGTGGCCAAGGGGCGGTGGATATGGCGCTTTTCGCCGAGGCCAAAGAACCGTTTCTGCGCAGTTTTCTCAAGCTGGAAAACGACGTTCCCAGCCATGACACCTTCAGCCGGTTGTTTCGCAATCTCGATCCGGAGAAGTTCCGGGCCGCGTTTCAGCGCTTTATGGGGCGGTATTCCGAGCAGTTGCAAGGCGTGGTAGCCATGGACGGCAAGGTCTTGCGCCGCTCCTTCGACCGGGTCAGCGGCAAATCGCCGTTGCACATGGTCTCGGCCTGGGGCTGACAACAGCGCCTGGTGCTGGCGCAGATCGCCACCGAGGCCAAATCAAACGAGATCACGGCGGCGCCGAAACTGCTGCGGATGCTGTCGCTGAAAGGCGCCATTGTGACCGCCGACGCGCTCCACTGCCAGCGCGCGATTGCCGAGCAAATCGTGGAGCAGAAGGGCGATTACGCCCTGGCGCTGAAGGGCAATCAGGGCACTCTGGAGGACGACGTGGGGCTGCTGCTCAACGATCCCGGCACAAAGGTTGAAACCTCGAAGCCGGTTGTTGAAGCTGATCATGGGCGCATCGAGACGCGCACGGCGACCGTGTCCACCGAGGTCGAATGGCTCCAGAAGCAGCATCCATGGCCCGGTCTGAAGGCCGTCGGCAAGGTGGTGCGCATACGCGAGACCGCGGAGAAAACCACCACCGAAACCGCCTACTATCTGCTCAGCAAGGCCTTCCCGCCGGAGCGATTCAACGACGTGGTTCGCCGGCACTGGAACATAGAAAACCGCCTCCACTGGCGGCTGGATGTGGTCATGAACGAAGACCAGGACAGAACCCGAAAGGGAAATGGGCCACAGAATCTCGCCGTGCTCCGACACATGGCCATCAACGCCATGCAAAAGGAGGCTTCCAAGGGTTCCTTGCGCGGAAAGTTCAAACGCGCCGGATGGGACGACGCTTTTCTCTACCGTCTCCTGGAGCTATTTTGAAATGCGATTACCCTGCTGGGCCAAGGGGGGATATTTGCGGCATCTTCATTTAATGCTATTCTGACGAGAGAAAAACGACCGGCGCTAGTCGCTTCACTTCCTCGCACTCTTCAAGGCACGGTTCCCCCCGGATCCTTCATTGGCATCCAGATCGTCCGAAGAGCTCTCGAATCGAAAGGAGCTAGCATGCAGACCTGGCTCCGGTCCTTGGCCATTTCGCTTGGTTCGCTCGTTTGCCTTGTTCTGTTCTGCCCACATTCTCAATGCCAGTCACCTATACGCCAGGTCGCACCCGCGGGTGGGCCTTCGGAACCTCCGCTGGCAGCCGTTCGGGTTACGCAGATTCCATGCGTATTGGGCGACAGCGGAGCCGGAGGTTCCGGGTCAGCAACTTCACTGCCTACGGCGCCGGAACCAGCCTCGGGCGCGGCGAACGAAACGTGGGACGTGGCGCCGGCCGGAACTGCCCACCAGGCGCCGCTGTCGCGCATCGGAATCGGCGCGAATGTCTCTCCTCTCGGAGTAGGGATCAACGGGACGACCGTTCTTTCCGACTTCTTCGATGCGCGCCTGATGGGAAATCTCTTCAACTACACGAGCTCTCGGTTTGAGGTGGAAGGCTTCAAGGCGATCGCCAATCTGCATTTGGCTTCAATGGCTGCTTCGCTCGACTGGTATCCATTCAATAGCGTGTGGCGGCTTAGCCCCGGCCTGATGTTCTACAACGCCAACCAGTTTTCGATGACCGCCAGCGTGGCGGGGGGAACCAGTTTCACGCTGAATGGGCAGACCTTCTACTCAGCCACTGCGAATGCTACAACTGGCGCCGCGCCGCTGACCGGCTCAGGCCTTCTGGGGCTGCATCCGCGTCCGATCGCATTCACTGCCGCTGGAGGTTTTGGAAAATTCGTCCCCCGGTCGCGGCGGCATTGGTCATTTCCGTCGGAATTTGGCGTCGTCTTCATGGGAGCGCCAACGGCCGACGTGGAGCTGTCCGGGTGGGTCTGTCTTGACCAAAAGCAAACAAAATGCAGTCAAATTTCGACCCCGGGAAATCCTGTTGCCCAGCAGTTCAACAGCGCACTCCAGGCGCAGTTGACCAAATGGCGCCGCGACTTGGCGAAGGTGCCTTTTTATCCGATATTTTCCTATAGCGTGGTGTACAGCCTCAATGTTCCTTAGGAGCGGCCAACGGTCCTCTACGGTCGTCGCTTGGAGGAGAAACTGGTGTCGGGCATAACGACTCTGGCATGCTGCTAGACGCAGCATTCGGCAGACAGAACCGTGGAGATGATGGTGTTTACATGCCCGATTAGGAGCGTGGTTCCGGTTAAGGCGATCGTTCGCATGGTGGCGAGGTATGCAGAGTGAGGCCGCCTCGAGCCCGTTAAGGAGATTTATAAACCAATCGCAACCGGGCCGAGGCTGCTAAATCAGCCTGGAGATGAACCGATGAACCGGAAGCGCAGAAAGAAGGTGGGGAGTGAGCAACAGGACTGGAGCTTGAATCTGGAAGTGGTACACCCGAACGCGGCCGGGATCGATATCGGCAATGAAACCCATTACGTGGCCGTTGGCCCGGACCGGGATCTCCAGCCGGTGCGGCGGTTTGCCTGCTTTGCGCAGGATTTGCATCGTTTGGCCGAGTGGCAGAAGAGCCGCGGCATCGATACCATAGCCATTCATTCTACCGGACTCTATTGGTTTCCGGTCTACGAGATCCTGACAGAACATGGCCTGGAAGTGTTCCTGGTGAATGCGCGGCATACCAAGAACCCGCCGGGACGTAAGACCGACGTGCAAGAGTGCCAGTGGCTGTTGCAGTTACACACCTTTGGTCTACTCAACAACTCGTTTCGGCCGCCAGAAGAGATTTGCGTCCTGCGGGCTACTGGCGGCAACGAGCCGAGCATGTAGCCTCGGCAAGCGCGTGCATTCTTAGGATGCAGAAGGTGCTTACCGAAATGAACGTCCAGTTGGCCAACGTGATCAGCGATATCAGCTGCGTGACGGGATGGCCATCATCGAGGCGATTCTGGATGGAGAGCGAGACCGGTACAAGCTGGCCACTCCGGCCGATCCGCGGGTGCATGCAAGCCGAGAGGAAATTGCCCGCAGCCTGGAAGGCAACTGGCGCAAGGAACTGTTGTTCATCCTCAAGCAAGAGCGGAATCTCTATCAGATCTTTCAGCAGCAGATTGCCGAGTGGGACACCGCCTTGGCGGCCTATCTGCAGACCCTCGATGACAAAGTGGAACCCGGTAGCCAACCGCCCCCGTCAAAGGCCAACAAGAGAGCGGGCAGCAATGCTCCGAACAGCTTTGATGTGCGTTGAGAGTTATACCGCATCAGTGGCGCTGAGCTGACTCAAATCGATGGCATCAACATCATGACTGCACAAACCATCATCGCTGAGGTCGGTGTCGATATGGGCCGCTTCCCCACGGAGGCACACTTTGCTTTCTTCCTCGGCTTGTGTCCGGACAACCAGATTACCGGCGGCAAGGTTCTCCGCCGGGGCACGCGACATGTCCAAAACCGCGCCGCCACCGCCTTACGTATGGCCGCTACCACTCTGTTGCGGAGCAAGACCTACCTGGGAGCCAAGTTCCGTCGCTTGCGAGCACGTCTGGGGCGCCCAAAGCCATCACCGCCATGGCGCACATGCTCGCGCGGCTCGTCTACCGCATGCTCAAGCACGGAGAACAATACGTCGACAAAGGGATGAAGTGCTACGAGGAAAAATATCGGGCGCGCGAAATACGCAGCATCCCGAAGAAGGCCAAGGAGCTCGGCTTGGAAATCACTCTCAATCCGGCTACTGCAGAACAGAAGTTCCTAGTACTACAGTTGTAATTAAGTACCAAGGCTCCAAACCGTTTCTTTCCGGTAGTGGAAGAACTGGGCGAGGAATTGATGTTGCCGCCGCCAGTCAGACCAGTGCAGAAGATGCTCCAGGCTCCGCCAACCGCCGCGCAGCGCGAAAGCGAGCAAATGCCGGATTTCCGGTGCGCTGAGGGGAACCTTTCGCGGAGAAGGTTTTTTTCTCCCCGGCGCGCAGTACGGTCAGCGCCGCCAAACCCA
>JASHOC010000342.1 GCA_030041305.1 Acidobacteriaceae bacterium | reverse complement strand
TGGTGTCTGTCGCGGGACGGCGCTGGGCGGTGGAGAGCGCATTTCAGATGGCCAAGGGCGAATGTGGTTTGGACCATTATGAAGTCCGCCACTGGCAGGGCTGGCGCCGCCACATTACCCTGGCCATGCTGGCTTTGGCAGCGCTCACCGTATTGCGCGCCCGAGAGAAAAAAACTTTCTCGCTGCCGGGTCCCTCTTAGCGTACCGGAAATCCGGCATTTGCTCGCTTCCGTGCTGCGCGGCGGCTGGCAAAGCCTGGACCATCTGCTGCACTGGTCTGATTGGCGGCGACGACATCAATTCCTCGCCCAGTTCTTCCACTACCGGAAAGAAACGGTTTGGAGCCTTGGTACTTAATTACAACTGTAGTACTAGAGGTCGTCGGTGACCTGTCCGAAATTCAATATGGTCGTTCCTTAGCAGGAGAAAAGTTCACATTACTCGTGATTCCGTCTTGTCTTATCGTGCGGCTGGAGTCAGATCAAGCACATTCTCCGTGACGGACTCCACTTTGGAGCGCGAATAGAAGATGGGAAAATACTTGCCCCGCGCCCATAACTGATAAAGATCACGGTAATGCACGCTGTTCACATCTCCTGATTGACCGGGATTGTTCAGACCGACCGAGTGGTCCCAATCGCTTGTGTCCATGACGATTTTGAACGATCCTCCCATCGTCTGGTTGTCGTCCCTTCCTGTGGCGTCGATCGTGTACTCGTCGCCACTGCGCGGTAAATCACCCACATCAAACTTCGCCTGCAGCTCAGATCTGAGTGCGGTGCTGAAAGGATGATAGATCATCGCCTTGTGGAAGGCTCCCAGATTCCACTTATCAATCTGCGGACCAAAGCGCTTGGTAAGCTCAGCCGTTGCTTCGTTCAGTGCTTTCACTAAAATAGCGTTTCTGCCCGCAATTGGATCCGCTCCAAACTCGCCATCCGGCGCTTCGAGAAAATTCACGATCTGCGTCAGCGGGATCAAGCCGATAAATGAAAGCGCGGCTTTGGGAACAAGGAAAGTCTGCATATTTGCTTCCAAACGCCGTTGCCACATTTCGTAAATCCCGGCAGCCACGGAGTCCTTATCGAGGATGTAATTCCAACTGAGCAAGCAAGCAGCGGCCTGCCGGGAGACAGGATCTCCGATGTCGAGATCGCGTAACAAGGGGACTAAAGTCCTTGCTGGAATCGAGAGGACATAGTTCTGCAGCGCTACCATATCTGCTACGGTAAATTGCCGTCCTGAATCCAGCACCTCAGCCACCTCTTGCGAGCGATAAGCGTCGGCCCATTGGTAGTGCAGTGCATCCTCATAGGGCCAATGTGGAGGAATCAGGTAGTTATTCGATGTGTTCAGATACCCCTTTGCGGGATTCAACGCATGGGGAAGGGCGCGGATGGGAAGAAAACCATTCCATTCGTAGCGGCCATCGCCGGGGACTGGAACCAGGCCGCTAAAATTGGGACGCAACGGCGCGGCGCCGACCGCCTGGTATCCAATGTTGCCTTTGGCGTCGCCCCAAACCATATTCTCGGCAGGCGTCCGGCTATAACTGCAGGCATCTTCAAACTGATCCCATGTATGCGCCTGGTCCATGCGCAAGCTCGCCAGATAGGGCGCTCCCCCCATATCAAGCCACGCGGCGCGAATCGCGTAGGCCTTGTGATGAGCCTGGTCTTCAAAAACGACAGGACCGTGCCTCGTATACTTCAAATCAACTTGGACGGGAGCTTCGCCTTTGACGGGAATCGATTCGTGTATGACACGCATCGTTTCCCATCCGCCGTTGTATTTGTACTCTAACGGGTTACCCGGATTCGTGTCGTAGACGTACAGATCCTCCATGTCCGTTCCGAAAATCGTCAGTCCCCAAGCGCCCTCTTCGTTATGGCCGATCGACACTCCCGGTAATGACGGTTCGCCTGCGCCGATCACATTCCAGCCAGGTGCAACCAGATGCACCCAGTAGCGCAGAGAGGGAACTTCCTGGATTCGGTGTGGATCGTTGGCCACCAGCGGAAAGCCCGTGGGAGTCCGGGATCCGCTCACTACCCAATTGTTGCTTCCGACGCTACTCCGTTCCTCGCTGAGCTCGATGGGCGTCGGCGTCGATGACCATGCACTCATCTTCGCCGCGGCTTGCTCATTGCCGCGGTACTCGGGAGCCAACTCATCTGGAGTGAAATGAATGGGCGTGCGAAACGCGTTGTATAGATGCAGAATCTGTTTGGAGAGAAGCGACGCGTCGATCGCCGGATCCATGTTAAGGTCGGGATTGGCCGGCTGGAAATACTCGATATCTTTGACTCTGTCGACTCCCATTTCTCGAATCGCCAGTGCAATGTTGAGTTCCTGGTTGATATTTCCCAGTAGTCCGTTGAACCGGGAAATCACCACTTCCGGCGTCCACAGCTCCGGTTTAATGTCCAACATTTTGAATTCCGGTGTGAGTAATTCCGGCTGCCGACGCGTTTGTTCAATGTAGGCATTGATCCCATTCACGAAGGATTGGATAATTGCCGCGCCGTGCGGATGATACCAATTGAGCTCCTGCGTGAGATCACCGCGATAGGTGAACAGGCGGTTACCAATATCGCGATCCAGCTCTTTTCTTCCCAAGATTTGAGCTACGGCGCCGGTGGCTTGACGGCGCCACATCTCCAACTGGAACAGCCGGTCGCTGGCGACGTTGTATCCTTGCGCGAAGAACAGATCGGATTCGTTTTTGGCATAAATGTGCGCAATGTCCCAGCGGTCCTTCAGAATCTCAACCGGCTGCTTGAGACCGGGGAGATTGAGCGTTTGCTTTGTCTCCTGCGCTCCTCCTGCCTGGGTTTTGTTCGCGGGTCGACCTTGCGCCGTTACAGCCAGACATGCGATTAAAAATCCAAGGGTAAGAGCAAAAGTAACGTTTGATTTGAAATACATGAGGTCCCTCGATGATTGGTTCTTATGAACACGGGCGGCACCAGTTCCTCCTAATCAGTCCTTCAGGCTGCGGCAGTTCCGCGCTTTGACCAGCGATGCCCAATGTTGCTCTGGCGCGACATTTTGGCCGAGCCGCACATCTTGAAGGCGCCGTCCGCGATAGTTGACATGCTTCGACCGGCTCGTGGATCCACCCATGCAGCGCGACCTCATTCTTTCCGGCCTTCGAAATCAGGGGAATCATCATCCGACGAGAGCATGGCGCATGCCGAGGCGCGACGCAAAGCGTCGTGCGTCGCCCTGACTGGATTCTGTTGGACAAACAGGTGAATTCATTCTTTGCTTGAATCTTCCGTGGCAATGGCGGCGCCGCAGAATTGACCCATGTTGATGCGTCGAGGAACTTCGCGATTTATCGGATCCTGGTTTTCAGAGAGAGAGCGGTGAACACGAAGACTGACAAAACTCCCATGTTGGAGACATCGAATTGATACATTTCCGCTCCACGATTGTCAACCTCTATCTTCGGGCCATGTAACATCAGCGGGTGGAGTGAGCATGGCCGGTTGAGGAGGAAGCAGTTCCCCGACGCCGCAGCCGGCATCCACGCAAACGCACACGATGACGTTCGGTGCTAGCTCGGACGCCGTCTCCAACACCATTTTGTTGATGTTGACGGTCGAATAACAGCTTCACTCGTCCGCCGAATTCTCGAAATTGCTCACCCGATTCTCTCTCAGGCTTGGGTAACTCCCGCGGGGACCAGGATGCTTTTCCGGCCGCTGCGCACGAGCGATCGCCCGCCCTGGCTTTTGGGGAAGATTCGCTCACTCGGCGTCGGCATCGAGCAATCTGTTCAAGATTTGTGCCGACGCATCTTCATGCACGCAGGTTACAAATGCGGTCATTCATTCTGCGAATAGAGCGCCCACGTTGTCGCAAGATCCTGCACCACATGGCCTAGCGACTTGTAGACGGTGATCTCCTCTGCCGAGCGGCGTCCTTCGATCGCCCCCGCAAGCACCTGGCCAATTTCGCCAACAATATGGTCGTCGTCCACAAGGCCGGCTGCCTTCGCCCGCAAAAACTCCGAACCCTGCTCCAGGACGCCCTCGCGGCTGTCCACAATGAACCGCGATTTCACAACCAGTTCGTTGTCCACCTCTGTGGGTCCCGCGTCACCTGACCCTACTAAATTCAAGTGTGTGCCCGGCCGAATCCACTCACCTTTCAAGACCGGTTCTCTTGCTGAGGTCACCGTACACACGATGTCGGCATCCGCAACCGCCTCCTTCACGTCGCCTGCCGGCATCACCGGTAATCCAAGTTCCCCTTGCATCGCCTGCGCAAAATTGTTCGCACGCTCCGGCGAGCGTCCCCACACAACCACGGATTCGATCGCCCGGATCTTCAAGATCGCACGCGCGTGTGTTTTTGCCTGTTCACCGTAACCGAGCAATGCCAGGCGGTGAGCGTCTTTCCGCGCCAGCGCATTTGTAGCCACTGCACTCGCCGCTGCGGTGCGAATAGCCGTGATCTCGCCCGCATGTGCGGCGCACACCGGAGCGCCGCTTTCGGGATCGAAGAGAATCACCAGCCCCTGGTGCGATTGGATTCCGCGATGAAAGTTCTCGTGAAAGAGGCTGATCAGCTTCGCGCCGAAGGGTCCCTGCGCTCCCATGGCGCCCGGCATGACGCCAAACAACCGCCCCTCCGACAGCGGGATAATCGACCGCAGCAGTTGCTTCGTCTCGCCCGCCGAAAACGCGATCATCGCCTGCCGCACGATGGGGATGCACATCTCATACGTCAACCGCCGGGCCACTTCTTCACGATCGATGAACCGCATTCCGAGCCTCCTTGTGGATCGGCTCGCATCGAGCCGTTCGTCCGCGGCATCGTCGCAAGTGGAATCTCCATGGTGGCCGCCGCGCACCCCGGCATCGTAGATAGTCGAGCCGTTCTCGTCAAGCATTTCGCCATTTCAGGGGAAATATTCGCAATGCCGACAACGGGTTCTGGGCGTTCAGCCGTACAAACTCGCCCGAGACGTTGGGGCAAGCGCACTCGGAGCCGGCGGAGCCATGCGCTTATTTCCGGACAAAGCCATGCGACGCCGAGCCGACTGTGAGCTCGGATTCGGATCGTACGCGACGCTTAAGGAGTTTCGTTTACAACGATGTGGTACGGAACTTCAGCGCCCTTGTGATCCTGGATCTGGCGGAGCGGAGCGTTGGTCTGAGGATTTACCAGTCGGATCCATACCGTAGACGCGGGCGGCAGCACTTGCGGGCCTGTCGCCTGGTTCTGGTAGGAGATTTGATAAGGGTGAAGCGCTGCGCTGATGGCGCTGAAAGCAGCCCGAGTTTCGTGTTCCGAGTTCTTTATGAACGCCTGACCTCCCGCACTGGAAGTGATTGCGTCTAGAACCGAAGCTGAGTCGCTAGCTGGCGCTCCGCTGCGAGTACTAGCTACCCACACTGCGTAAACAGACACGCCGTCCGCCTTGATCGTCGAAACAGCCTGATCGAGAGTCGCCTTGCTGTACGTATCCATCCCGTCTGTAAAGACGACGATCGCTTTGCGGCCCTGGACAGCTTTCATCCGGTTTTCCAAATCGCTAATGGCGTCGAAGAGGTTGGCTTCGCTGAAGTTGGAGCTGGTCAACTGTAAGAGCGCGCGAGAAACCAACGCATGATCCTGGCTGAAATCGCAAAGTATTCTCATGTTCACGTCATAGGATGCGGCAGAAATCCAATCCGCTGGCGCCAAATCCAATATGAAATTGGAGGCAATAGTGGGGCCATACGTGGAATGGTTGTACTGAATCAGGATCGCCACCGTGGCCGGGCCCCCTTCCTTAAAGTCAACGATGGTCTGCTGAAGGTCGCCCTGGTAAACGCGAAAATTACTCTGAGGAATGTTGGGAATCATTTCTCCACGATCATTCAGGACGGCAACCGAAATCCTTTTGATTGCCGCAGCATTCATCCCATTCTGTTCATTGGTCGCTACGGCGCCCCGCGCGACGTCGGGCTCCGCGCTGCGCAACCCTCCGGTAATCGCCAGGTTGGGAGAGGGCGCGGCAGATACGCCAGCCAAGGGAGAACGGAACAGGTATTCTCCGCCCTGATTTCCCGGAAGGACTGACGCCAAGGGCGTTTGATACCGGTTCGATGCTCGCTGCAACACATAGTCAGACAATTCATTGAACGTGATGTATCCGTTGCGATTCTTGTCCGCTTTGCCGTCGACAAGACCCTCGAGGATCGCGTCGACAAAAACGCTGTGGCCCTTCGATCCGCCGTCGACCACTTCCTGCCCTTTGCCGCCTGCGGTGAGCACCTGCCGCGTGATGCGGTCGGCAATATTACTCAGGTAGTCGGGAATGCGCGGATCAACGAGGCTCTCGCGTGTTTCCGCGCCGAGCATGCCGCCATAACACGAGTCCATGATGAAGAGCAGGTGCCGTGCATTGCCCATGTAATCGGCGAGTGAAAGGAGCTCATCCATCGAGATAAACCCGGCGCTCTGCGCCTCGCCGTCGTAAGGCACAAAATAGCCGCGATCCTTACCGCCGAGCGTCTCAGTAAAGCCGTGGCCGGCAAAGAAAACCAGTGCGCGATCGTCCTTTTTGAGTTTGGGCGCAAGCTGATTTTGCATGGCGGCGACGATCGCCTGCTTGGTGGCTTGCTGGTCGTACAAAGTAATGACCTGATCATATTTCTGGGTGCGAAGGTAATCTGCGATGGCGCGCGCATCGCTGACCGCATTGTGCAACTGCTGAAAATGCGGATAGCGATCGATTCCGATGACGACCGCATAACTGTGGCTGAAGAACTGATCCTGCGACCGCAATGGCGGCGCCAAAACCCACCCAGCGAGGTACGCCAAGGCTATCGCCCATTTCATCTCTTCACCTTCTGGAGCATTTCTCTTGACGCCATGGAAGCTGCGCGAGATCGTGCTGGGAGGATTTCTTGAGGAATGATTCGCTCGGCCATGGTGGTCCTCGATAGCGATCGGCGAAATGCTTTATTGTGCGGTTTGCTTCAGCTGATCAAGTCTACCGCGGTATCGCCCGTCCAAGATTGCAGCTTTTTCCATCCATTGCACGGCTTCTGTGCGATCTCCATGTTGCGCCAGCACTTCAGCCAGGGTGTCCAAAATCACCGGATTTTCCGGATCGATCTGCGCCGCCATTCGCGCCAGAGGCAAAGCCTGCTCCGCTTTCGACTGCTGAAAGTAGATCCATGCAAGCTGATTCATGGGCGCCGCCAATCCCGCGAGCGCTTGACGATAGGCCTCCGCCGCGTGGGTTGGATCACCGGCCTGTTCATACGCCATTCCCTTTTGGACTAGTGCGGAAAATGCGTCGGGCGTTTCAGCGCCCCGCATCTCCAGCTTGGCCGACATCGCCGGGGCATCGGTGGTGGCCGTCTTCTGCATCATCTCGTAGGTGAATTGGGGGTTTCCCTGAATCAACATCACGGTGATCAGCGCCACGCCGAAGATCCCGAAGCAACTGCCCGGAGCGACGTTTTTGAGGGAGAAGCCTGAACCAGCAGCTTTAAAATCAATGGTGCTATCGCCGGCGCCGGCCGGGTAAATTCCGCGAATAAAGAGCCTGTAGCCGAGGATCAGGGCGACGATGCCGGCTGTAATGATCGCCAGGCGGAACGCCGTGACATAGACAAGGAACTGAGAAGCCAGACTCATAAGCGTTCATCCTTGCCGGGCCAGTTCACGCGAATTCGATGAGAGGGTCGAATTATCTTTTCGTAATTTGATTGGGTGGCGGCAGACGGAGGAGGCCGCTCGCCAAAAACCAGTGATGATCGTGTGGACGGAAGAAGATGGGAGTTTTCGGCCCGGGAATTCCCATGACGCCCCGCCGGATGCAGGAATTGTACTCTCATCCCTCACGCGCCGGAAGGGAAACCGCAAGAAAGAGATCTTGTACCCCGGGTCGACGCCCTCCTCACTCAATGCTGAGCGATGTGTCCGGGCCAGTTTCGGGGGTGGTGAGGGCGATAAAGTTTGGTCCGAGCTTGATGGGTCGCGCCGCTGCGCGGCCGCTTGAACAACCAGGGCAAACGCATCTTAAACGCTATATGCAGCGGGAGATAGTGGGGATGAGATGGGGACATGGAGAGTCCCCTGAGCTATTTCGCCGAGTTGAAGGACCCGCGGGTGGAGCGGACGCGGGAGCACCTTCTGGAAGAGATACTGCTCATCGCCATCGCCGCGATTCTAAGCGGAGCCAACGGCTGGAATGAAATCG
>JASHOC010000043.1 GCA_030041305.1 Acidobacteriaceae bacterium | reverse complement strand
CCCAAGGGGCAGCTGATCTTTCACAGTGATCGTGGCAGTCAGTACGCCAGCGACGATTTCCGCCATGTGCTCGATCGACACCGCATCATGGCTTCGATGAGTCGCAGGGGCAACTGCTGGGACAACGCGGTGACGGAAACACTGTTCGGATCGCTGAAGGTGGAGCGACTGCATGGCGAACGCTTTGAAACCATGCGCCAGGCCAAGGACGCAGTGCTTGCGTGGCTGCTCTGGTACAACCGGCAACGCATGCACTCAACTTTGAACTACCTCAGTCCAGTGGAGTTCGAAAGCCGCTGGGAGAGCGGACAACCGTTGGCTGCATGAGAAATGCGGCACACCAAGCAGACGGTGGAAATGCCGGTCGATGGAAAGCGTGGAAAACGATAAAGCCGTTTCCCACCCTTCCCACCGACCTTGGAAATCGATCACACCGATTTCCACATTCCCACCGTCACGACGACTACGAGATTGAATTTAACCTCTAAAACAAAACGACGTGAGGGCGACGCATTCTGCGGGCAAGGTCAAACCATGGTTGCGAGGGTGTAAGAGTCGTTGATTCAACAACATGTTAGGGCGACCTGTCCAGCTCATAACCCAAAGGTCGGTGGTTCAAATCCACCCCTGCAACAATTTAGCCGACCGGCCGACCCCAGATAACCCTATATAACAGCGATCTCCAAGCGCTATGCGGTGTCTGGGGTTTCTGCTGGAGGGCTCCTTCATCCTCGGTTATCACCGCAAATGCGGCCATAGATTATCACTTCAAAACCGGCCAACGGTCGGGTGGTCGCCGACTCCGTCCCTTTTCCCGGTTCGTCGCTCCGGTCGGGAGCGGCGCCAGCCTCTTGGAATCGGGCGGTCACTCGCCGCGAAGCTCAGTGCTCGCGGAAGAAGTGAGCTCGTTCGAGCAGACTTTTCCTCACGCGACAGGGCGGTGCGGTGCTGGAGTCTTATTCCAAACTTTCGATGAAACTCTGAGTGACGTCCGGTCTATACTTCCTGGATGCGTGTGGAGATCGTCACCCAGGAGGCTTCGCAACCATCGTTCCCCCCGCTCGGTTCGAGCCTGAAAGTTCTTCTTGTGTGGCCGCGGTTTCCCCCATCGTTCTGGGGATTCGAAGGCCTCCTTGAAATGGTCCGGGAAGATTCTGTCTCGCCCCCTCTGGGCCTAATCACCGTCGCCGCTTTATGCCCGTCCTCATGGAATCTGCGGCTGCTGGACCACGCAATCGAAGAGATTCGCGACGAGGATATTCTCTGGGCCGATCTGGTTATGATCAGCGCCATGCACGCACAAAGGGCCGACACCGCCGCAATCCCGGCCCGTTCACGCCAGCTGGGCAAGCGCACCTTGATCGGAGGTCCCTGGGCGAGTAGCGAGCCCGATCTACTGCGCACCATGGCCGATCATGTTCTGGTCGGTGAGGCGGAAGAGGCTTTTGCCGGCATCGCGGCTGCGCTGGAGGCGGGCACAGCCCACGCCCTCTACCGCGTCGGAGACAAGCCCGACGTGTCTCGCAGCCCTATTCCCCGTTTTGACCTGTTGCGCCTCGATAAATACACTTCCATGTCGGTTCAGTTCTCGCGTGGCTGCCCATTTCAATGCGAATTCTGCGACATCATCACCATCTATGGCCGAAAGCCCCGGACCAAATCCTCCGCCCAGCTCATCGCGGAACTGGAAGCCCTCCGGTCGCTGGGCTGGCGCAAAGGCATTCTGATTGTCGACGATAATTTCATCGGCAATGCGAAGAATGCCCTCGCGCTGGCGCAGGATCTGGGTGCCTGGCAGCGTGAGCGCGGCTACCCTTTTCCATTCTGGACAGAGGCTTCCATCGATCTTGCAAGTCGGCCGGAGCTTCTTTCCGCCATGGTTGAAGCCAACTTCATCGCGGTCTTCCTCGGGGTGGAAACACCGTCGGCCGAGGCACTCCGAGAAACCAGGAAGTTTCAGAATCTGCATGGAGATCTCATCGAGCAGATTCGAACCATCCAGCGTGGCGGATTATGGGTGATTGCAGGCTTCATCGTCGGCTTCGACTCCGATGACGAAACCATCTTCGATCGGCAGTTCGAGTTTGTGGAGAAGACCGCCGTCTCCTGGGCGATGGCGGGTATGCTGCAAGCCCCTCCTACCACGCCCCTGTATGACCGCATGAAACGTGAAGGCCGACTCCACCAGCTGACCGAGCTAACTTCTAATTTCAGCACTCCCAACTTTCTCACCGTGATGCCCCTGCCCGTGCTCATGCGCGGCTTTTGCGGTCTGCTCACCCGTCTTTATGACCCCGAAACCTATTTCCGCCGCAGCCTGCGGTCCCTCGAAGTATGGGAGACCACAGGCAGCCAAAAACCGCCCGCTGTGACGCCACTGTCCACTCTGCGCGGACTTCGCAGGTCAGTGTGGGTTCAGGGTCTCCGATCGAGTTATCGCCGGTCTTACTGGAAATTCCTCTGGGATCTCCGACGAAAGTTCCGCAACGATCCGACAAAAATGTTTATCGGATCGCAGATGCTCCTGGCCGCGCATCACTTTCACCTCTTCTCCCGCCACGTCGTCGCGGAACTGGAACGAGATTGCCGTCGTATTGAAGCGCAGACCCTGCCGATATTTCGCTCTATGCCTCGCGCCACCGGAGACGCAGTGAGCTGAGATTCAACACGGCACAGCGCACCTCGTGCTCCTCTTCGACTTAGCATTCCAACCATTTCGGACCTCTGGATCGTGCCTTTTCAGCAACGCTGCGACGTTACAGAAATGGATTAAGCCTTGGTCTGCCGGGAGCGACGGCGCTTGGGTGCGTGGGAGTTGGCGGTTGACTGACTCAGCGGAGAAGACAAGGCGAAGAAACGTCGGCTTGGCCGATCGACCAGCAGTACGCAGTCACTCTTTGCGAGTTCAGAGCGTCCATCGCTTCGGCAGCGCACGAGCCGGAAAGTGAATATGGGGCGCCTCTGTGTCCAAAAGCATTCAATTGTCCTGCCCAGGACAGGTCATTGCGATAGTTCTTCTCTGATTCGACGGGATCGGGCGCGCGCTACATTTTTCCGACGGGTGAACGAGAAAAGGGGTGCCCGCAGGGCAGGAGTGGGACCGGAATCTTCAACTGAAGCCTCCAGGGCGATAACCGGCCAAAACACTCCAGGGCCACGTGATGCTGAAATGCTGGATTGGCGCGTCTGAAACGCACGATGTATTACGTGAGCGATACGTGAACCACAGGCCAGATCAAGCCCGGGGGATTAGTCTTGAAGCGCGGCCAGCCGTGCTTTCTGTGCGGCTTTCCAGCGGTTGGGTAGCCAGGCGGGTAGGTCGCTGACGCGCACAGCCGGCAAGTTGATCAATAACTGAGTGAGATAGAGCTACTGGTCCATATCATGGCGGCGACAGGTCGAGGTGAGGCTGGCCAGGATGGCCGCGGTACGACCGCGGC
>JASHOC010000341.1 GCA_030041305.1 Acidobacteriaceae bacterium | reverse complement strand
TGCAACAACAGCGTGCGCAGCAAGGCTTCAACGGAAGCAAAACCCCGCAAACGCCTTATGGCCCCGCTGCTGCGTCCTTCCTGTTCCCAGCCGGCCGGAAAAAGGCCCAGCAGCACCTGCCAATCTTCCATCTCAGGCATGCACCGACCCTACGCCTACTCCGAGTCAGTGTCAATCGTTATCTTAGCGCTTATGGGAGGGAGTGGGGCGGCCGCACGGGCACGGACCGGGCACAGAGCAAACATTTCCGATCAGGATCATTGTCTGACATTGTCGCAAGAGGCCGGCGCCGCCCACGCCCCGCGCAGCCCGTCACTGAGCATCTGTACCGAGGGAAAGGGTGAGGAAGGAGCCCATGCGGGCCGTCTGCTATACCTGAATCATGCCCTGCATTGCCGCTCGGCGCGGCCTGCCTTGGTTCGCTTTCGCCTTGGCCGCTACGCTTCCCCTGGGGGCGCAGCAGCTTCCAGGTAGCTTCCACTGGGTTGATTTCCACTCTTCTGCGGATCAGAGCATCGTAGTGTGGGTTACCCGTTCCCTGGCGGTCGAAAAATGGACCGCCATTCGCGAAATCGGCGTTGAATACGATGCCGCCCTCGTGGTCACCAGCAATCGCCCCTCGCCGCAATCGGCGCCCGCCACCGATACCTTCAGCGTTTGGAGCGTGTCTCTCACCAGCCACATTGTGGCCCCGCTGCTTACCGGCTCAAATTTGCGCTGGTTCGATTGGGAGCGCTTTGCCGATGGCGCGCCACCGGAACTGCCCGTTCTCTACGACAATTGCGTCGACTGCTCCCCCAGCACCTACTTCACTTCCTTCCATTATGACGTGCGCACCCACACCTGGACGACCCGCTGGATGACCGGCGGCCACGGCGTCCCGGTATGGAACGCCAAACCCCCCTCCGGCATGGATTGGAGCCAGGTTTATGCGGCAATGATCGCCGGCGCCGGTCACGTGGAGATGTGCACCTGGAACCACTTTGATTACGGCAAGACCAAGCCGCCCGAAGATTTCCTCTATACCTACGACCAGGACCCCTTCAGCGGCCTCGGGCGCTCGGTGGAGTTAACTGGGAAGGATGCCGACGTCATGAAGTCCCGCCTTTGCCGTGGCCAGGACGCGATCCAGGATCTGGAACGCGGCCAGGACTCGCCGCTGTGCCAGCAATATATCCGCGCCCAATTCCAACGCCAACCCGTCACCACGCCGCCGGCCAACAATGAGGGTCGTTCCATCCCGCTGGGCCACGTTCCGATCGGACCGCGCTAATGCGGGATCGACCGGCCGCGGCTCAAAAGAAAACTGCCCACCACAGCTCAGGGAATGAATAGACTGGACTCACACGGACAGCATCCAAAGTCCCGGAGGTTCGAAGATGGCTCCTTTTCCCTCGAAAGCTTTTTCGACATTCGCTTTGACGGCGGCGTTTTTTACTTTCGCCGGGTGCCACAATAACCAGCAACAATCCGCCAATTCCACCGAGAACAACCAACAGCAACAGCAAGTCGAGCAGCCCAGTTCCGATCCGGCTTCGGCCAATCTGGCGGCGGTAGCTTCAGGTGGGACGGACCAAGAGAGCCCGAGCGCGGAGACCCCGGAAAGCGACCAGGCGAATTCAGCCCAGGAAGAGAATTTACCGCCTTCAGAGGATTCCGCCGACGAATCGGATTACGGCATCCAACCCGAAGCCACGGCGCCTCAGCCGCCGCCCGCGCTGCCCGAATACGATCAGCCCCCCTGCCCGGGCGATGGCTACATGTGGACACCCGGGTATTGGGACTATGCCTCAGCAGGCTACTACTGGGTTCCCGGCGCGTGGGTCGAGGCGCCCTATGAGGGCGCGCTCTGGACGCCGGGCTACTGGGCGTACGATCGTGGCCGTTATGCCTACTACCACGGCTACTGGGGTCGGCACATTGGCTTTTACGGCGGCATCAATTACGGCTTTGGCTATATCGGTATCGGCTATCAGGGCGGCTATTGGAACAATGGTCATTTCGCCTACAACCGCTACGTGAACAACGTGAATGTCACAGTTATTCACAACGTATACAACTACCGGATCGTGAATAACACCGTTTCGCGGGTCAGCTTCAACGGAGGCAGCGGCGGCATTGAAATGCGACCCAGATTGGCTGAGCTTGCCGCTCTCCGCGAGCCCCACGTACCACCCATGCGCACCCAGGTCGATCTGCGTTCCTCCGCCATGTCCAATCGCGCGCAGTTCGCATCGGCCAATCATGGTCGCCCCACCCAAGTGTTTCTCACGAGGCCTGTGGCCGCGGAGCACAATGTGACGCCGGAGACTGCGCATTTACGCAATTTGCCGCCTATGCGTGCTCTCCCCGAGACCCGCGCAACTGCCCCAGCCGGGCGGACCGAACCGAACCGTCCTGAGGCGAATCGGGCTGCTCCTGCCCCGGTGCGCCCGGAGACCCGCGCGGCTCCAACTCGCCCCGAACCGAATCGCGAGGCGCCCACCAATCGCGCGGAAACCAATCGCGCGGAGCCGAGTCGGCCGGAGCAACCGCGCGCCCAAACCCATACCACCCCCGAGCATTCTGAGCGCGCGCCGGCCCGCGCTCCCGCCGCACACTCGCAACCAGAAAACCGCAAGACCACTCCCGAGCGCCGCGACGAGAATCAACCCCGCATGTGACTGTGCATTTGCGTGGCAACGCGTCGGGAACGTCGAGTCCCGGCGCGATTCTCAATTTCCTTGCGAGTCGCTCTTCATCATTTCCGCCTGCTTTGGTTCTGATCACAGGGTAGGGCAAAAGTCCCGTTTTCCTGGCCGAACCGGCGCAGAACGACGACTATGCTGGTCAATATGACATCTCTGGACTCGCGCTCACTGCGTATTCTCGGCAACTCCGACCTTCACATCACGCCTGTCGGATTTGGCGCTTGGGCCGTTGGCGGCGGCGACTGGCAATTTGCCTGGGGTCCCCAGGACGATAACGACTCGATTGCAGCCATCCATCGTGCTCTCGAGTTGGGCGTCAATTGGATCGATACCGCCGCGGTTTACGGACTGGGCCACTCGGAAGAGGTGGTCGCCCGCGCTCTCAAGGGCGTCAGCCCCAAACCGTATGTGTTCACCAAATGTTCCCGCCGCTGGAATTCCGACCGCATCATCTACGGCGCGCTCAACCCCTCCTCGTTGGCCGAGGAGTTGGAGGGGTCGCTACGCCGGCTGGGTGTCGAAACCATCGATCTTTACCAGATTCACTGGCCTAATCCCGAAGAAGAGATTGAAACCGCTTGGGAGGCGCTCGAACGCTTCCGCCAGCAGGGCAAAATTCGTTGGATTGGCGTCTCGAACTTCAATGTGGAACAGATGAAACGCCTCCAGAAAATCGCGCCTATCACCAGCCTGCAGCCGCCATATTCCATGCTTCGTCGCGGGGTTGAAGAGGAGATTCTTCCCTTTGCGCAATCCAACGGCATCGGAGTCATCAATTACTCACCGATGGTTTCAGGGTTGTTGACCGGCAAGATGAGCGCGGCGCGGGTCCGAGCGATGCCGGCCGACGACTGGCGCCGCAAGGCAGTTGAATTCAATGAGCCGCGGTTGAGCCGCAATTTGCGTCTGGTGGAACTGCTGCGCGAAATCGGGAAGGTGCACGGCGTCACATCGGGCGTGGTTGCGATAGCGTGGACGCTGCACCATCCGGCCATTACCGGCGCCATCGTGGGCGGCCGCAACGCGCGGCAGGTGGAGGAGACGATCTCTGCTCTCGACTTTCGCCTGAGCGAACAGGAGTTCCGCAGCATCAATGCGTTCCTCGATGCCAATCCGGTTTGACGCCGCTCGGTGGTCATTCAGCGAAAAGCCCCGGCCAGAGACCGGGGCTTTTGCGTATAGATAAATTGAAACGGGTTACATCGCCGCTACAAAATCGGGAACCTGGCCAGCGGCGTAATCCTGCAGCAGTTGAGTCATCCGCGCCGCCATGCCGGTGTAGATTGACGCCGCGCGGAAAGCATTCACGCGCACGCCTTCGCTGGCCTTGGTGAAGGCGTATTGCGCAAGCGCCGCAAGCACGCATACGCGAATCTGCATCGCATCGCTATGCAAGGTTTCCACGAGGACGCGGTCTACCCCTTGGCAACACTTTGCGGCATAATCCGCCATTTCCTGCATCACGCGCGCGTTCTGGTACATAACCCAAAGCCCCTTCGGGCCCTGCATGCGCTGCCAAGCGTCCTCGGGGGTAGCGCTCAAGCCTTCTTGCCAGAGAAAGCGATCGCTTAGCTCGCGCGCGCTCCACTCCGGCCGCAGGCGCGCCAGCAGTGTTTCCCAGGTTTGAGCGTTCCGGCGACGGATATTGATCCACCACCGACCAAGGCAGAACGCAATTCCCAGCAAAACCGCAATTTGTACGAACGATGAGATCATAAGGAACCCTTCACACCGGGATCTGCTAACAGACTACCCCGGTCGATTTGCTCCATTCGGCTTCTCGTACTTATTACTTACCAGAAAATCGGAAGTTTGTGTACAAAAAAAAACGCGGTTTTGACGATTTTCCCTCAAAACCGGGGACTCAATCGTTCAGTGTACCAAAGTAACATTGCGGCACTTGGGGAGATTCTGGAGCCTGTTATGAAACTTTCTGGTACGCGTGAGAGCTCATAACAAGGTCCAGATTCCTGCGCGGAGGGCGTTGAACCGAGAGATGGCGAACAGACACCTTGCCGTCCGTGTTGAAAGCACTTCTCCTTCACATGTAACCTTTGCAGTTTGTGTGCGACGTGGCGATTTTTGGGAATTGCGGCTCGAATTCCCGGTTCCGGTTACAGCAAAAGGAAAAGTGCTGGAGCGGCTGGCGAATTTCCGTGTCACAAGTTCGGACTTTCCCTTCCCGGCCGACGGCGCATCTCTCCGGGCTGGACCCCAGTCTCCCGTTTTTTTTTGAACCCTGTTTTTGAACAAGTGTTTGAAAACATGAGAGTTATCTTTTTGCTAAACTCGCAAGTGTTTGAAAACAGGGAGTTTATTGCCTTTTGGTTAACAAGTGCTTGAAAACAGGTTGCTTAGCCTCTCATGAATGAGCAAGTGTTTGAAAACAGGTTATTTACGTTTCCATTCATTCGCAAGTGTTTGAAAACAGGATGGTTGTCAAATTTTACTCGCGGGTGTTTCAAAAAAGACGCGCGCCGCCGAACCGTTTCCGATCATCGGCGGCTCTTCCGAATGCTGTTCCAGCATAACGGAAAAGAGGGAAATTACCGGCAACGGGATTTGGCCAGAAAGCGCTTTGGAATGAGGGAGAACACTTTGGTAAGAGGTTGACCCAGCCGGCTGCAGGCTTGCGGCTTGCCGCCTCCCGTCTCGCCCAGTCTCCGGCTTGGTGAGAAACGGGAACCTGGAGCCTCAAATCAACCTTTGCGTATGGGAAAGGTGATAACAGGTTCTAAAGCGGCCCCAGCTTGCCCGACCTGGCCGACCCAGAATCCGCTAGCGCGATGCGGGTAGCCTTGGCGGATCTGACCATGCCCAACAGCAAATGCTCCATTTGCGGGCTGAATGCGCGACGTTGCTCTTCCTGCTGGGCGAAACTGACCACCCAATAGACCAGAGAGCAAAGATAGCTGGCAACCACGAATCGATTCAGGTGGCGATATTGCACCCAGGTAGTTCCATGCGTGTGCAGCAGAGCCACGGCAAGCCCGACCAGGGAATTGAACCCTAGTCCGGTGGCAATCTGAAGTTCGCGATTGCGCCACCCGATGGACAGCAACTGGCTGCATCCGACCAAAGCCAGGAAGACCAATATCCTGAGGACCGAAAATGTCTGTTGCAGGTGCGTCAAGGCGCCCACTTCCGGGGATGGAAGGGCAGTGCCTGAGATGGCAGCGAACGGCCAGATAGCTGCGCCGATGGCAAGAATGAAGAAGCCCACGAAAAGGAACCCTGCGCGCGGCAGGGAAGAACGAAGGGGAAGGAGGACAGACCAGGCCAGTTCGACCAGAACGCCGAAGAGGAGAATCGAGTCCACAATCATTTCAATGATGTACGCCGTTACATAGCCGGAGGGGAAAGCCCGAATAATCGCATAGGCTCCCACGCTACCGGCCAGCGTCCAAACGCTGTAGGCAAAGAACATCGGCAAATTCCGCCAGACGCGCCTATAAAAGAGCAGTGCGATGACTGCCGCTTCGGCCAGACTGGCGGAGAACCAAAGTGCCGTGTCCAGGTTCATATAAAGAGCCCACCCGCAAAATCACGAAGACAATGCTTAGAGTCTAGCAGCGAACTCAGAAGATGACCCTACAACAAATCTGTTACGCTCCAATCCCACTCAGCTGACGGCCGGAGGCAGCGGCCAGATGGGCTCTGTAGCGGCGGTCTTCACGGCCGGAGGCAGCGGCCAAATGGGCTCAGCAGCGGCGGTCTTCACGGCCGGAGGCAGCGGCCAGATGGGCTCTGCAGCGGCGGTCTTCACGGCCGGAGGCAAAGGCCAGATGGGCTCGGCAGCGGCGGTCTTCACGGCCGGAGGCAGCGGCCAGATGGGCTCTGCAGCGGCGGTCTTCACGGCCGGAGGCAGCGGCCAGATGGGCTCGGCTGCGGCGGTCTTCACGGCCGGAGGCAGCGGCCAAATGGGCTCGGCTGCGGCGGTCTTCACGGCCGGAGGCA
>JASHOC010000042.1 GCA_030041305.1 Acidobacteriaceae bacterium | reverse complement strand
CGATCAGCGCCTGCCCTTCCGACTGCTGATCCAGCATAACGGAAAAGAGGGAAAATACCCGCAACGGGATTTGGCCAGAAAGGGCTTTGGAATGAGGGGGAACACTTTGGTAAGGGGTTGACCGTGCCGGTTCCAGGCTTTGCGGACTGCCGGCTCCGCCCGCCCTGCCCCCGGCTCGGTGAGAAGCAAGAGCCTAGAGCCCGTAATCAACTCTTGCGTGCGGGAAAAAGTTGATCACAGGCTCCAGTCATGATCTCGAAACCGTGAACCCGGTTTTTCCGGGCGACAGCGGCGGCCGGTGGCATGCCGTCATTTCTCAAAATGTTCCCATCCGCGAGCTTCGAGCGGCGCCCCACCCGACGGGCCGAGGAGGAGAACCTCGGGTTCACCTCTCTGCTGGGGCACGAAACGCCCGATCCGCGTCACGCGAACGCCGGCGATTTGCTGCGGTATGCGTGCGCCTGGCCTGGCCGTAAAGAGCAGCTCGTAATCCTCGCCTCCATGGAGCGCCTGCTCAAGGGTGGCCCCGGGTGAAACCGGCAACGCCGCGGCCTCGACCTCGGCCGCCACGCCGGATTCCCGGCAAAGATGCATGACGTCGGTCGAGAGCCCGTCACTCAGATCGATGGCCGCGGCCGCCGCGCGATGCCGCGCCAACAGGAGACCCTGCGCCACGCGCGGCTGGGGATAAAGATGCCGCGCCGCCAGCTCGATCAGCTTTTTCGGGAGAGGCCGCAACTTGCCCGCAGCTGCCGCGCCTCGCCGTTCCTCCGCTGCCCATTCCGCCAGCCGCTCCAAACCTGCCGCCGCGCCGCCAAGAGCTCCCGTCACATAGAGCCCATCGCCGGGCCGCGCCGCCGAGCGGAGCAGCGCCCGGCCGCGCCGGACCGCGCCCGTCAGCACAATATCGGCGACCGCAACCGGCGATTCGGCCAGATCGCCGCCAGCCAACGGCGTCCGATGGGCGAGCGCCAAGGCCAACAACCCGTTCAGGAATCGGTCCATCCAGTTTTCGCCGGTCCCCGCCACGCCGCGCACCGATGCGCCGCGGCGCGCGCATGAAGCCGCGACCAGGTCGCGCGGCGCGCCGAGCGAAAGAAAAGCGGCCACGGGGCGCGCCCCCATGGCGGCGAGGTCGCTCAACCCGCGCGCCAGCACACGGTGTCCAATCGACTCCGGCGGATGCCATTCGAGCCGGAAATGGCGGCCATCAATCGACAAATCCGTGGTGAGGGCCAACTCTTCGCCGCTGGCCAAAGCCAGAAGCGCGCAGTCGTCGCCGATGCCGAGTCGCACTCCGCTGCCGCGCGCTCCTTGCGCGCGAGCGCGAATGCGGCTGAGCAGCGCCAGCTCGCCCCCGATTTGGGTCCCGTGGTTCGGCACTCTCTAGAGAATAGGGCAAAGGCGGGCCGCCTCTCGGCGCTGGCAGGCCGGGTTCGGCCTTCACTCCCCCATCGCGGATCGTTGGGCGGTGAAAATCTCCTTCAGCCCGGTTTCTGCGAGATCGATGAGCGCGTTCAACTGCGCGCGCGAGAAGCTGCCCTTTTCCGCAGTCGCCTGCGCCTCGACGAGACCACCCTCCGCGGTCATCACCACGTTCATGTCCACTTCGGCCTGCGCGTCTTCCTCGTAACACAGGTCGAGAAGGGGCATGCCGGCGACGATGCCCACCGACGTGGCGGCTACCAGATGCTTGAGCGGCGAGGCCTTGAGCGCACCCGCCTGGACCAGCCCTTGGAGCGCCAGGGCCAAGGCCACCGCAGCTCCGGTAATCGCAGCCGTCCGCGTGCCGCCGTCGGCCTGAATCACGTCGCAGTCGAGGACGACGGTGCGCTCACCGAGAGCTTGCATGTCCACGGCGGAGCGCAAGCTCCGGCCGATCAGGCGCTGGATCTCATGGGTCCGGCCACCGATCCGGCCCCGCTCGCTTTCGCGTGGGGTTCGGGTGACCGTGGAGCGGGGCAGCATCGCGTACTCGGCCGTCACCCAGCCGCGCCCCGCATTGCGCAGCCACGCCGGCACACCCTGCTCGACCGTGGCGCAGGTCAGCACGCGTGTATTGCCGAGAGAGACCAGCACTGAGCCTTCGGCGGTCTGCACAAAATCCGGCGTAAAAGTCAACGGGCGGAGCTGGCCGGGGGTTCTGCCGCCGGGACGGAAGAAGGATGCAGGCGCGTGCATAGAGGGATTGTACGGGAGCGTGTCCGGAAGCGGGACAGACGCCGGCGACGGTTCAGATCGGGAAACGGATATTCCGTAGAGTTCGGATCGGGAAATTCTGGATAAATTGCCTGATATGTGAGAGTTGCGGGTGCATTTCCGAAGCCCGGCGGTTCCATTTCGGAACCGCTCATGTCCCGATGGGAAGTTGTGCGCGGCGAGCGCCTCAATTCAACTCTTCCCTTATCAGGAACTTATGGAACGCGTCCGGGTTTGGCACGCGGCGTGTATTAAAACAGGACAGAATCCCAGACGAAGGGAACAAGGATCAGGAAACAGGGAACAGGGAAAAGGGAACAGGGAACAGGGAAAAGGGAACAGGGAAAAGGGAACAGGGGACCCCGGGTGAGGGATCGGAGAAGCCGGGGTTGGGACCAAAAGGCCGAAAGCGTCGATCTGCTGCTTGAGCCCATCATGGTCGGGCGCGGCCGATCGCCGCACGAGGAAAGGAAGACGGCTCATGCACAACATGATGAAGCAGACGGCGGAAATGGGTGACGGACGGAACGGCGACCGCAGACGCGTAGAAGCGATAGTGGAAACCCTGGCGACGGTGCGCGGCCGGGGCGAGAGCCTCGACGAGGTGGCGCACGACGCCAGAAATATGGTGACGGCCTTGGGCCTCTATTGCGATTTGCTGGAGGAACCCGGGGTTCTGGCCAGCCCCTTCGCGCATTACGGCAGCGAGCTGCGGCTGGTCGCGGCAGCCAGCCGCCGGCTGGTGGAGAAACTGGTGGCGCTTGACTGCCAGGGTCCGGAAGGCGCTTCCATACCGGCTGTCGAAGCGGATAGACGGTCCGCGGGACCCGTGAACGCAGCCTCCCGTGGGCGCGATGGGGAGTGGCGCCGGGGCTGGGAGCCAATGCCCGCAGCGCCCATTGCCAACCTGGCCGAAGAACTATTGGCCAGCCGCAACCTCCTCGCCGCACTCGCCGGGCCGGCGATCGCCGTCACCGTCGACGCCGATGGGGGCGCACGGGGAGTCCGCTTGACAGGAGAGGATTTGACCCGCCTCCTGGTGAATCTGGTGAAGAACGCCGCCGAGGCGATGCCCGAAGGAGGACGCGTCCAAATCAGTCTCAGTGAACACCCCGCCCAGGCGGGAACAGCCGGATGGCTGACGCTTATTGTCGAGGATAACGGGCCCGGCATTCCCGAAGAAGCTCTCGAAAGGGTCTTTGAAACCGGCTACACCGCCCGGGCCGCAGACGCACGGTCCACCAGCGGCTGGTTGACGACGCGCCGGGGACTGGGCCTGGCCATTTCCCGCTCCATAGTGGAAGCCGCCGGGGGACGAATTTGCGCCGCCAAGCGCGCCCAAGGCTGCGGGGCCCGTTTCGATATCGAGCTGCCGGTGCGCTAGGCCGGCATGGAAAGCACTTCTCTTCGCGCGGTAAAGACTTTGAACCTTCTCCACGAACACATGAGGCGGCTACAATGCTGGAAACAGTCTTCAACATCGGGGCGATGGAGTCTATTCCTCAAATCGGCCCACCGGCGGCGCCGCTGCGCCTGCTGGTGGTGGATGCGGACACGGCCGTGCGCTCGGCTTGCGCGGAGATCGCGGCCGGCCTGGGTTACGCGGTGGAAAGCACCGGCGATCTTGCGCAGGCGCGGAGCCTGCTGCGGGGGCGGACCACCGACATCCTGCTGGTGAATCTGCCCGCGGGTTCGAGCCAGGGGCTGGAACTGGTCTCTGAAGTCAAACTGCTTTACCCCGACACGTCGGTGATCGCGATGACCGCGTCGAGTTCGGTGAACTCGGCCGTGGAAGCAATGCGCTGCGGGGCGTCGGATTACCTGACCAAGCCGTTCGCCATGGACGAGCTATCGACGGTGCTGGATCGCGCCGCCCAGAGCCACATGACCGACACCGCGACCCGCCAGTTGCGGGAGCGGCTGCGGCTCTCGCAGGGATTGGGGGCGATGATCGGCCGCGCGCCGGAGATGGAGAAACTCTACCGCATTCTGTCGAAGGTGGCGCAAAGCACCCATCCGGTGCTGATCCTGGGCGAAAGCGGCACCGGCAAGGAACTGGTGGCGCGGACGATCCACGCCTACGGCCCCCACGCGCACAAGCCGTTTCTGCCCGTAGACTGCGGTTCACTCGCGCCGACGCTGATCGAAAGCGAGCTTTTTGGCTATGTGAAGGGTGCATTCACCGGAGCCAACCGCGCCAAAGACGGCCTGCTGGTTTCAGCTGAGGAAGGCACCGTCTTCCTCGATGAGATCGGCGAACTCTCGCTCGAACTGCAGGTCAAGCTGCTGCGCGCGCTCCAGGAAAAGGAGGTGCGCCCGGTAGGCGCCACGCACCGGGTTCCGATACGGGCGCGCATGGTGGCCGCGACCAACCGCGACCTGGCGGCCATGGTGGAAAAAGGCAGCTTCCGCAAAGATCTTTTTTACCGGCTCAACGTGGTCAATCTGCGCTTGCCGCCGCTGCGCGACCGCCGCGAGGATATCCCGCTGCTGGCGGCCTATTTTCTGGACCGCATCAGCCGGGAACGGGGCCGCAAATTCACCTTGAGCGACGAGGCCCTGCGCACCATGATGCGGCACGATTGGCCGGGCAATGTGCGGGAGCTCGAAAACTCCGTGGAGCGAGCCTGCGCGCTGTCCTCGGGACCGGTGTTGCATCTGGGCGACCTGCCCACGCAACTGCAGCAGCAGGGCATCGAGGCGCAGCGCGCCGCCGCCGCCGCGGCTCAGGAAGCGAACATGGCCCACGCCAGCGTTCCGGGAGTAAAGACGCTGGCCGACTTGGAGCGCGAGGCGATTCTGGGCGCCATCCGCACCCTGAACGGCGACAAGCTGCAGGCCGCCAAGCTGCTCGGGATTGGCAAGACCACGTTATACCGCAAGCTGAAGGAATACGGCGTCGCCGATCCGCTGCGGGAAGAGTGAAGAGGCAGCTTCCAGCTTCCAGCGAGCAGCGGCTCCAGCTCAGGCAGGTCCTCGTGGAATTTGGCAAGCGCATTCGAATGCAGCCCTGGCTTGGAGGTTAGAGCGGAGAACTGAGAGCTGAGAGCTGAGGACTGAGAACTGAGGAGTGAGAACTGAGGAGTGAGAACTCAGAACTGAGAACTGAGGACTGAGAACTGAGGAGTGAGAACTCAGAACTGAGATCTGAGAGCTGAGAACTGACAACTGAGAACTGAGGACTGAGAACTGAGGAGTGAGAACTGAGAGCTGAGATCTGAGATCTGAGGACTGAGGAGTGAGAACTAAGAGTGAGAACTCAGAACTGAGAGCTGAGATCTGAGATCTGAGGAGTGAGAACTCAGAACTGAGAGCTGAGAACTGACAACTGAGAACTGGAAACTGAGAACTGGAAACTGAGAGCTCGAACCATGGGCCGGAAATTAGCCGCGAGGAGTCTGAGATGAGCATTTTGATGGTGACCGGGATTGAAGGGGTGCGCAACTGCGCAGCCGCAGTGAGCGCGCAACTGGGCATGGAAGTGGAAGTGGCCGCGAGCCGCAAGGACGCGCTGACGGCGATGCGCCGCCGCGAGTTCCTGGCCGTGGTGGTGGATGAGACCATGGCCGAGTGCGATCCGGCTGCAGCGGAGAAAATCTGGGAGGTCGCCGGGCTGGCCATTCCGCTGCAGATCAACTTTGCGCTTTCCGGAGCGGCGCGGCTGATTCGCGAAATTCGCGCCGCGCTCCATCGTCGCGAGCGGGAACAGATGCTGGCTCGCCGCGCCGCCGCCGCGGCCATCGAAACGGAACTGAAGTCGACGGTCGCCGGGCTGCTGCTCAACTCGCAGCTGGCGCTGAGCACTAGTGAAGCGTCGTCGCCGATGGCGGAGAGACTGCGTCTTGTGGCCGACCTGGCCGGCAGCTTGCGCCAGCAGTTGACGGCGCCGCTCGAGGGGCGCTCGGACACCGCGGCTTGAGGATGCGGAGCCGGAAGTCTTCGGATGGCCCTGCGCGGAGGCCGGAGACCCGGCGCACTCCGAAGCGCGCGGGCCGCATGCGCACCCTGTCCCGGCAGTCGGGGCCACAACGAAGTTTGCATGCGTTGCACGCGCATCGCCGGGGCGAACCTGCCCCGGCGTTTTTTCATCCCCTCTTGTACTCTTCCTCGCTCACCTGTTCCATCCAGTCGACGGCTTTCCCGTCGAGTCTCTCCTGAATCGCGATGTGCGTTAGAGCGGTTGCCGGCGTGGCGCCGTGCCAGTGTTTTTCGCCGGGCGAAAACCAGACCACATCGCCCGGACGCATCTCCTCGACGGGACCGCCTTCGCGCTGCAGCCAGCCACAGCCTGCGGTGACAATGAGAGTCTGTCCGAGCGGGTGGGTGTGCCAGGCGGTCCGCGCGCCGGGTTCAAAGGTGACGCTGGCGCATTGCACCAGCGCCGGATCGGGCGCTCGAAAGAGCGGATCAATGCGTACTGCGCCCGTGAACCACTCCGCTGGTCCCACTTGGGAAGACTGCGAACCTGCTCTTTTGATCTCCATATCGCTGTTCCCTCGATTCCTATCGAGTCTTTCCTGCCGCGATGATCGTTGCCTGAGGCGTCCTCGTCAAGCGCCGCACTCGGGCGGACCCCACCAAGCGGGGAATCCTTCCCGAGAATGCGAACTTTTCCGGGCGTCTAGGAGTCTGTCGGAAATAGATTTCTGATCGTTTAGAATCAACAACTTACGAATTCTACAGATTTTCGTATATCGTTGATTCTAAATCAGTTATGAAATCAAAAAGTTCAATCTCCGACACACTCCTAGAAGGCGTCTTTGTCGCTTCGCGGGTCCACCGGTCGCCGTCCTGGCCGAGGAGATGCCACCGTTCCGTCTGCTGCTTGCGTCGCCATCAGTCCCGCCGCACATCTCCCGGTTCAGCCCGCAAGCCGCGACGAACTCCTTGACAAGCTCGACCTGCCTGTGTTGTGATCGTTGGCTGTTTCCAGTCAAAGGGGCTTTTGCGCTTGTAACAAACGTTTGCCTTGGATTGGTCGAAGGGATTTCGGCGCCTGAGGCCAACCATTGGCCGCCGGGAAAAGGAGAAAAGCCGATGCATTCGAGCCGCATTCATCTTTTGGCAACCGCAGCCCTCTTCTTTTCCGGCGTTGGCGCGCGGACGCAGGGCGTGCCCGACGCCCGCCTTTGGCTCACCACCGTGGATCGCTCCTCGCTGCTTGCGATGCAAGCGGCGCCGCTGCGCTTCGCGGAGTCAACGAATCCGGTTCCCGCGATTCAAGTGAATGACATGGAACAGTACCAGCCCATCGAAGGGTTTGGGTTTGCCCTGACCGGCGGCAGCGCGCAACTGCTGATGCGGATGAGGCCGGAAAAGAGAACGGAGCTGCTCAAGGAGCTGTTTGCGCCGCAGGGCGACGGCATTCACGTCAGTTATCTGCGGGTCAGTATCGGATCTTCCGACATGAACGATCACGTGTATTCCTACGACGACACGCCGCCGGGACAAGTGGATCCGAGTCTTGCAAAATTCAGCCTGGATCCCGACCGCGCCGACGTGATTCCGGTTTTGAGGGAGATCCTCACCATCGCTCCCGGCATCCCGATCCTGGGTTCACCGTGGTCGGCGCCGGCCTGGATGAAAACCAACGACGACGTGAAGGCAGGCCATCTTAAGCCCGAATATGATGCAGCCTACGCGCAGTATTTCGTGAAAGTGGGGTAGCTCCCTTAATACAGTAGACTCAAGATATTGTGGTTCGCGCGTCTGAAGTTTCAAAACAGCTTGATTATCCAGGCACTTGGCAGCAGTTTCGCGCGTGGTTTCCCGACGAGCAATCGTGCGTTGCCTATCTGGAGCGGCTGCGTTGGCCGACGGGTTTTCGCTGTCCAGGATGCGCTGGCGAGAA
>JASHOC010000340.1 GCA_030041305.1 Acidobacteriaceae bacterium | reverse complement strand
TGTCTTCAAACTCCCCAACCAACTGATCCGCTTCGGCTCTACTCCGCCGCTTACGTCGCTGCACCAATCCTGCCGCATCGTCGTTCATGTCTTCAGACCATCACAAAACACAGCCTTCCGAACAGATGGATTGGACTGACGGATACCTTGGACTGGCCATTTCGAAGTGGGCCGTCGAAGCCCATGGAGGCGTCATTTCGGTCAAACCCCGGCTGCCGCACGGCTCGGTGTTCACAATCTGCTTGCCGGCGGCGTAGACCGCCCCGACGGGGCGCTTGATGATTTCTTGTTTGGTAGAAACAGTCAATTCGCACTTACAACACAGCACTTCGGGACCGAAAAACCGGGCTGATGGTCAAAGCAAACGTCGCCCGCGTTATATCAGGGCAATTGGACCTTCTGACGTGGTCTATTTTTGCGGTTCTTGTGCGCTTTTGGTGAATCTTAGCTGACACCTTGCAGGGAATCTGGTCGGGAATAGAACGGAACCATGCTCTGGGATGCTCCGCAACGGCTATGGGGCAACGGACATTGGCGCCAGATCGTGGCGAAGTGCTCGTAGATCAGTTGAAGGTTGGCGGTGGGGAACGGCTGAACGTGGTTCTGCGGGCAGGCGTACCCCTCCGGCCAACGCAGCCGCACCAGGTAATCCCGGCACGCCTCCTCGGTGCTGAAGCGGGCTTCGAACTCGCCGAGGGTTCTGGGATAGTCCTCCATACCCTCTACCACTACATCTTGTGGTCACTAGAGTCAAATAAATAGCCTACTTCCCGAATTACGCGCCAAGGTTCCCGCACGAATCAAACGCAAGACCGAAGCGCCGGTGGTCGACGCTGAAGTCTTCGCAGTCATCCAAAAGAACTGAATGCCGGAGGACCAACGATGCACGACGCGCCCTTGTCGGTTGAAAATGTAACGGTCAGTTTCGACGGATTCAACGCGCTCGATGGGATAAGCCTGCGCCTGAGGTAGACCTCGATTCGCGTGCTCATTGGACCTAACGGCGCAGGCAAATCGACGCTGCTCGACACCATTATCGGCAATGTCCGACCCACGTCGGCCAAAGTCGTGTTCAAAGGCGAGGACATTACCAACCTGAATGAATACAAAATCATGCGCCGGGGAATTTGCCGGAAATTTCAGGCTCCGGGAATTCTCGATAATCTCGGCGTGCTCGATAACCTCAACCTCGCCGCGCGTCCTCGCCGCTAATCCTGGCGATCGTTTGGAAACTGCAGGAACTTCGGCAAGTCAGGGATGATACACAACTCTGCCATGCCGGAGATAGAAGTCGACCCGGAGACCTACGAAGTGCGAGCGGACGGCGAACTGCTCACCTGTGAACCGGCTGCGCAGCTTCCAATGACGCAGCGTTATTTCCTGTTTTGAGGAGAACCAATGGAAGAGACCAAAGTGAATCGCGCCTACCGGATCGGCATCGCCGGTCCGGTCGGATCCGGGAAGACGGCACTGGTGGATGCGCTGAGCCGGCGGATGAAAGACAGAGTGAATCTTGCTGTGATCACCAACGATATCTATACGCTCGAGGATGCGGAGTTCCTGATGCGCCAGGGAACACTCGATGCGGCGCACATTCGCGGGGTCGAAACCGGAGGTTGTCCCCACGCCGCCATTCACGAAGACGCTTCGATGAATCTGGAGGCGATTGAGGACTTGGAATCCGCGCACCAGGGATTGCAATTGAATCTGGTGGAAAGTGGAGGCGACAACCTTTCCGCAGCCTTCAGCCCGGAGCTTGTCGATGAGTGGATTTACGTAATCGATGTTGCCGGAGGCGACAAAATTCCGCGCAAGGGAGGCCCAGGAATTACTCGTTCCGGTCTTCTGGTGATAAATAAGATCGACTTGGCCCCGCTGGTCGGCGCATCCCTTGAGGTCATGGATCGCGACGCCTGCAAGATACGAAAACCGCTCATATTCGCCGCTTCCGGAGTTTTCCCCGGCAGTTTGTTAAGGCGCAAGTTCAATGGGCGCGCGCCAGAAGTTGGCTTTGTGCGCGGTGGGATTGCGGATGGCGACCTGGCGGTCGTACTTGCCGGGCGAGAGCGCGCTTACGCCCAGATCGAAATTGAGCGGCATCGTTCCAAGCGGCTTTGCGTATTGGTCCTTATAGCGGTCCTTCTCCATCGGCTCTGGTTGAATCTGCTTCCGGGCCAGGCGATTGTAGATGGTGATGCTTTCGTCCCGCGGAGGCTCTTCCGGCAGAGGCTTCACGTTCTGCGCCAGGCTTTCCTCCTCGCAATAGCGGATGGTCTGCGGCGCCCCGTCTTCGGTCACGACAAAGTCCTTGGCCGTGAGGCCCTCCACAAAGTTGCCCTGCTTGTCTTTGACCGTGACCGCCTCGACCACAAGTTGCGACTGAATGCTGAGCGTGAATCCCGGCGCCTGGCCGGGAGCGGTGCAAATCATAAAAGTCAGGTCGTTGGTAGCATCGCACTTAACTCGAACACCCCCGGGGAGGGGGTCCACGGTTCACCGTCTCCGGAGGCCCCATGCCACGCGCAGACCGGCACGGAAATTGAAGGGCAGGCTCGGATACCCGATGGGCGCAATGTGCTGGTCGTCGAGCAGGTTTTCGCCCTGAGCGTAGATATCCATCCAAGAGCGGAACTGATAGCTGCCGCCGAGGTCGATCTTGGTGTAGCCGTAATCGAGGTTGCGATTGGGCAAGAGCAGGCCGTTCGAATTTGTTCCGGTGGCGTCTTCGCCCTCGAGGTAAGTGGAATCGTCGGAGCGGCTGGCGAAGGCGGAGCTGAAGACGCCGGTGAGCTTCTTGCGTGTAAAGGTGGCGGAGATAAATCCGGTATGGGGCGCGCGGCGAAACGGGCGGGCGCCTTCGAGCGGCGAGTAGGGGCCGACAGAAATGCCATCGAAGGTGGGGATGGGACCGAGCAGCGCTTCGTCGTCATTGGTAAAGGAGCGCTGCACCACGGCGTTGAGGTAGGTGTAGCCGCCGCGCAGGAAGATGTTTTTGCCGATGCCGCTTTCGACGGTGCCTTCGACGCCCTGAGCGCTGAAAGCTTCGGAGTTGATGGTTAACTCATAGGCATCGTTCGCCACCAGCACCTGCTCGAGTTGCTGTTGTTGCGCGGCGGTGAGGTTGGGAAGCAACTCGGGAATGAGATCGAGGCCGACGGCCTCGATTTGCCGGCCAAACTCGTTGTGGAAGTAGTTGGCGCGGAAAAGGACGTGCTGGCTGAGGAAGGTCTGTTCGGCGCCGCCCTCGTAGGTCCGGTCCTGAGGAGCGCCGATCTTGCTGATGTGCAACTGCTGGATGGTGGATTGCGCGCCATTGGCGACGAGGAAGCTATAGAGAGATTCGTCCTGTTCGAGCAGCGTGGGCTCGCGATCGGACTCGCCGTAGTTGAAAAGCGCGCGGGTGCCGCTGAACACGCCGTGGCGCGGATGAAACACGTAGTACGAAGCGCCGCCGCGGGGCGGGGTTTGGACGCCGAAGAGCGAGTAGTGCTCCAGGCTGCCGCCCAGCGAGTAGAAAAAGCGATCCTTGAAGTCGCCGTGGACGGCGGCCTGATAGTCGTAATTGGAGCGCTCAACGGACGGATAGTAAGAGCTGTTGGGCTCTGCGCCGCGCTCATCCTCGTATTGGAACCCGATGAGGCCGTAGAGATGCGGCGTGAAGCTGATATCGCCGCGATAGATGACCGCATCGCGGTTGGAGACGAGTTGGCTGCTGTAGATTGAGCAATCGAGGACCGCCTGACCGGTTGCCGAGTAGCCGTTGGCGCCGGCAATGGTCACGGCGTTGCCGAGCGTCTCGGGACCGAAGCAATAATCGGTGGAGTAATCCGCGGCCGGAACGGGCGTCCCAGACGTTTGCCACAGATATTCCTGCTCGCGCTTGCGCGTGAGGCCGTAGCGGACCTCGTTGTGAAAGCTGGCTGTGGTGTGGTTGTCGATGGATGCGCTCAGGAAAATGTTCTGATCTTTTTCGGTAGCGTCATCGGCGACATGATAGAAGTCCCACGCGTTGGGCACGCCCGTTGCGTCCACGCCGTAGTGGATCGTGCCGCGAATCTGCGTGGCGCCGTTGAGA
>JASHOC010000339.1 GCA_030041305.1 Acidobacteriaceae bacterium | reverse complement strand
GACGATGCGGCCAGCTACTCCTCGCTCAAAGAGCACGTTCATCAGATCGATATGCTCTTTCCCCAGTGGCTGCACGTCGACGCGCCCAACGGAACCTTGATGGCGATGAGCAGCGACAATCTGCGCGAGTACCCGGTTGTCGAGGGCTCCATCGTTCACGACCCCGACAGCCTGAATAAAGTCAAGCGCGTGGTCCTGTCGCCGCCGGTGGATACAGAAATTTTTCCCCACCTCAACAACTTCAATCCGCACACGCAAACCTGGGACACCGGCGTAGGCGACGTGCTTCAGGACCCCGGCAAAAGCGCCGCTCTTCGCGGCCAGATCATGCGCTTCCTCACCGCCTTCCCGCTATATCGCGGGCTTTCCCTCGATATCGAGAGCCTCGATGACGACGCCGACCCGGCCTACCTCGCTTTCATCAAAGCGCTTTACGCGCAAATGCATCCGCGCAACTTGCGTCTCTATGTCAATGTCGCCGCCTCCACGAGTGACAGCGACCTGGAGACCATCGCCGCCAACTCCGACGGCGTTGTGGTGATGAACTACGACCAGCACGAGACCAACAGCGACCCCGGCCCGGTGGCCGCGCAGGACTGGTTCGTAGCCAACCTGCAGCGCGTGCTCAAAGTCGTGTCCAAGGCGAAGATCATCTGCGCGGTGGGCAACTACGGCTACGACTGGACGATGTCGATTCCCAGCCCCAAAGATCCCCGTCACCGCAAGCCGCAAGTCCTCGACACCGAAGATCTTTCCGTTTCCGATGCCTGGCAGGAAGCGTCCGACGCCGACGCCGATCTCGACCTCGCCGATAACGTCCTTAATCCGCATTTCGAGTACATCGACGAAGACAATCACCAGCGCCATGTGGTGTGGTTTCTCGACGGCGTCACGCTGCTCAACGAAATGCGCGCGGCCCGAGAGCTCGGCCTGGAAACCTTCGCTCTGTGGCGGCTGGGCGAGGAGGACAGATCGCTCTGGAATATTTGGGACCGGCCCATGGACCCCAATGCGGTGGACGAGTTGGGCAAGGTCCCGCCTGGCCATGACGTCGACACTGAGGGAGACGGAGACATTTTGCGCGTCACCGGGTTGCCGCAGTCCGGCATGCGCACGGTCACCCTCGACACCGACGAGCCCGATCCTCGCAAGCGGCTCATCGTCGACGAGCACATGGACGTCTATCCTCGCACTTACACGGTTCAACAGTACGGCTACCACCCCCGCGAGGTTTCGCTCACCTTCGACGACAGTCCCGATCCGCAATGGACGCCGAAGATCCTCGACATCCTCAAGCGGAAGCACGTTAAGGCAACCTTCATGGCCATCGGCGAAGAGGCCGCCGAGCACGTGGGCCTAATGCAGCGCATCGTGCGAGAAGGCAACGAGATCGGCAATCACACCTGGACCCATCCCGACATCAGCGAAATCTCGACTCGCCAGCTCGACCTTGAAGTCAACCTCACCGAGCGCCTCTTCGAAGCCAAGCTCGGCGTGCAGCCGCTCTACTTCCGCCCGCCCTACGACATCGATGAAGAGCCCGACACCGACGACGAGGCCGCGCCCGCATGGCGCATCGAGCAGAAAGGCTTCATTATCGTCGGCAACAAGATCGACACCGACGACTGGAACGAGCATCCCCGCAAATCTCCCCAGGAGATGACCCAGTCTGTGCTCACCCAGTTGCAGACCATGAAGACAAAGCCCCAGTTCCGGGGCTCCATCATCCTCATGCACGACGGCGGCGGCAACCGCTCCGCAACCGTTGCCGCGCTGCCCTACCTGATCGACACGCTGCGCGGTCACGGCTACCAATTTGTTCCCGTCTCCGCGCTGATGGGCAAGACCACCGCCGAGGTCATGCCGCCGCTGCGACTCTGGGCTCGCGTGCGCGCCATCCCCGACTCCATCGCCTTTTCCGCACTCGACATCATCGGCTATTTCATCGTGACGGTCTTCTTCCTGGGCGACATCCTGATGAGCGCGCGGCTCATCATCGTGGGTTTGTTCGCAATTATCGATCGCCTGCGCCGGCCGCGCCGCCACGCCGCGCCGGAGTACAAACCTCGCGTCGCCGTGCTGATTCCCGCCTACAACGAAGAGACGGTCATCGTGCGGACCATCCGCTCGGTGCTTAACTCCGACTACGAGAATTTGCACGTCATCGTCATCGACGACGGCTCAATCGACCGCACCGCCGAAGTGGCCGCCGCAGCCTATGCGCACGAAATTGCCGTCGGCCGCGTGCAGGTGCTCACGAAGCACAACGAGGGCAAAGCCGCCGCGCTCAACTACGCCCTCGACCGCATCCACGAAGAAATCTACGTGGGCATCGACGCGGACACCGTCATCGCCGCCGACGCGATCTCCAAGCTCATCCCCCACTTCCAGGACCCCACCATCGGAGCCATGGCCGGCAACGCGAAGGTCGGCAACCGCGTCAACCTTTGGACCCGCTGGCAGGCGCTCGAATACATCACCAGCCAGAATTTCGAGCGCCGCGCCATGGACCTCTTCCATGTCGTCACTGTAGTTCCTGGAGCCATTGGGGCCTGGCGCACCGCGCCAGTCAAGGCCGCGGGCGGCTACCCACTCAACACCGTCGCCGAAGACGCCGATCTCACCATGGATCTGCTCGAGCAGGGCCTCAAAGTCGATTACGAAGATCGCGCCCTCGCCTTCACCGAGGCTCCAGTCGACCTGCGCGGCCTCATGCGCCAGCGCTTCCGCTGGTCTTTCGGCACCCTCCAGTCGGTGTGGAAGCACCGCGCAGCTTTCGTCCGTAACCGCGCCATGGGGCTCTTCGCCCTGCCCAACATCCTCATTTTCCAGATGCTCCTGCCTCTGGTTTCGCCGTTCATCGACATCATGTTCCTGGCCGGCATCGTCAACTACTCCCTCGACCGTTACTACCACCCTGAAGCGGCTTCGCCGGCCGGCTTCGAGAAACTCATTTCCTACTTCCTCGCCTTCCTGCTCATCGATTTCGTCACCTCCTCGGTAGCGTTCAGCCTCGAGCGCCGCCATCCGGCCAACAAAGGTGACGGCTGGCTCCTCTTCCACGTATGGCTGCAGCGCTTTGCCTATCGCCAGGTCTTCTCGCTGGTGCTTTTCAAGACCCTCAAGCGCGCCATCGATGGCAGACCTTTCAACTGGGACAAGCTGCAGCGCACCGTCAAAATGAGCAAATGCACCGAAGCACTGGTGGAAAGCGTGCATTGACTTTTCCGCATCCCGCTCTCCCTGCCCCAGCCTCGTACCATGAGTGAGAACGGTAATCACCGCGGGGAGCATTCTGTTGGCCTACGACGACTTGCGCGACTGGATTAAAGCCCTGGAAAAGCACGGCGAGCTGCGCCGCATCCGCGAGGAGGTTTCGCCCGAGCTCGAAATCAGCGAGATCACCGACCGCGTCTCCAAGATCGGCTCTCCGGCAGGCGCGAAAGCCGGCGGAGTCGCAGTCGGCAAATACCCGCCCGGCGGCTCGGCGTTGCTGTTTGAAAACGTAAAAGGCCATCCAGGGCAAAAGGTCATCATCAATCAGTTCGGCAGCGAGCGCCGCATGGCCCTGGCTCTGGGCGTCGACCGCGTTGAGGAAGTTGCCGAGCGCATGCAGGGGCTGCTGAATCTCAAGCCCCCGGCCGGCCTCGTCGACAAGCTCAAAATGCTGCCTCAGCTTGGCGCCCTCGCCAGCGCTTTTCCTAAGACTGTCAGCGGCAAAGAAGCCCCCTGCAAAGAAGTCATTTTGCGCCAGAACTTCGACCTCAACGCCTTCCCCATTCTCAAGTGTTGGCCGCACGACGGAGGCCGCTTCATCACCTTGCCCTGCGTTCACACGCGTGATCCTCGCACCGGCAAGCGCAACATCGGCATGTACCGCATGCAGGTCTACGACGGCCAAACCACCGGTATGCATTGGCAGCGGCAAAAAGTCGCCGCCGAGCACTACCGCGAGGCCCTGCGCAATGCCGCTGCAGCCGGCGCTGAATCTGATCCAGCCATCAATCCCGCCGCGGCAAGAATCGCTGTCATGGCCGAGTCGGCCGGCGGCGCGGTCGCGCTCCCTGAACGCTCCGCGGGCGGCGTGACTCAGGTGACCCTGGGACAGCTCAACGGTTCTCACTTAGACGTCGCCGTCTCCATCGGTACGGATCCCGCCACTACCTTCGCCGCCATTGTTCCCGCGCCGCCTGAGCTGGAGGAGTTCCTCATCGCTGGCTTCCTGCGCGGTAAGCCCGTGGAGATCGTGAAGTGCGAAACCGTTGGTCTCGAAGTCCCCGCCCACGCCGAAATCGTCCTCGAGGGCTACGTCGAGCTGGGCGAGCTGCGTCCGGAGGGTCCCTTCGGCGATCACACCGGCTTCTATACACTCCTGGACGATTACCCCGTCTTTCACCTCACCTGCATCACCCACCGCCGCGACCCCATCTACGCCACCACGATCGTGGGCAAGCCGCCCATGGAGGACTCCTGGATGGGCAAAACGGTCGAGCGCATCTTCCTGCCGGCCATGAAAATGGCGATTCCCGAGCTGGTTGACGTGCACCTTCCCGTGGAGGCCGTTTTTCACAATCTCATGATCGTTTCCATTCGGAAGAGCTACCCCGGCCAGGCGCGCAAGGTGATGAATGCCATCTGGTCGCTTGGCCAAGCCATGTTCACCAAGTGCATCGTGGTCGTCGACGAGGATTGTGACGTCCAGAACATCCCCGAAGTCGTTCTCCGTGTGGCCAATAACATCGACCCCGAGCGCGACATCCAATTCACCCTCGGACCCATCGACTCCCTCGACCACGCCTCCCGCCTGCCCAACTTCGGCTCCAAAATGGGCATTGACGCCACCCGCAAATGGGCGGCCGAGGGCTTCGCTCGCCCCTGGCCGGCCATGATTGAGATGGATCGCGCCACCAAAGCCAGAGTGGACGCGATCTGGGCGCGTTTGGAACTATGAACCTGGCGCCACTTGGGTGTTGTTCGTTGCGCCACCCTTCGTCGTGGACCGATAATGCCTTGGGGATCATTCACAGCGCCGCAACAAATCCGTAAAAATGCGGTTTAAGTAAATGGAAGCCGGCCGACGAGAAGAGAACAGAGGCCGGAGGGTGCTGAGACCGGATGCGAATCCGGGATCCCCTTGGTGAATCCAAGAAGGGGACAGCACGAGGAGGTTCACATGCGGAGTTCCCGCTGGGTTTTGCTGTTAGCAGTGCTGCTGTTCGCTTTGCCGTTCACAACGGCTACTGCCCATGCACAGGTTGGAGTGGGAATTGGTGTCGGTGTTCCCGCTCCCGGTTATTACGGTCCCGATTATTACGGTTATGATTACGCCTATGGTCCACCCGCTTGCGAGTGGGGCTATTACCCTTATTACCCATACGCTTGCGCGCCCTACGGCTACTACGGACCTAACTGGTTTGTGGGCGGCGTCTTTATCGGCGCCGGACCGTGGTACGGCTGGGGCCGCTACGGCTACGGTTTTCGCGGAGGCTACGGCTTTCGCGGCGGCTATGGGTATCGCGGCGGATACGGCTACGGCGGGCGCGGCTTCGTCGCGGGTAGAGGCGCTTATGCAGGTCGAGGCGCTGTCGGAGCCGGACGCGGATATGCGGCTCCAGCGCGGGGCTACGCGGGTGGTGGCCGGGTCGCTGGCGGCGGATTCCACGGCGGTGGAGGCGGCTTCCACGGTGGCGGTGGCGGACGCCGGTAAGCCTGCAACTCTCTGATAGAAAAGGCCCGTTTGCTTCGGCAAACGGGCCTTTTCTATTGCCTTAATCCGTCTTCCGGGCCGCTCCCGGGAGCGCGTGCTCAAGCTCTCTGTTTCGGCTTCCCATGGGTTTCGGCACCCAGCGCCGCCAGCCGGTCTGCGATGCGCTCGGCCGCCTCGGGGTGGGCCTGGGTTTTCGCCGCTGCGGCCATGCGGGCAAGCCGCTGCGGGTCCTTCAGTAAACCAGTGAGGCTATCGAGCAGCTTGCCGGGAACCTCCAACTCGCGCTCCAGCAGCATCACCGCGGCGCCAGCCGCCGCCATCGCCTCGGCGTTCCGTTGCTGATGCTCGTCGGCGGCGGCGGCAAAAGGAACCAACAGCGCCGGTTTTCCCGCCGCGGCTTCCTCGGCCACGGTCGACGCTCCGCTTCGCGACATTAAAAGATGCGCGCGGGCAAACTGCGCCGACATGTCGTCGAGAAACGCGCGCACCTCCCATCGGTTTGCGTCCGCGCCGCTGGCCTCATACGCCGCCTGTGTCGGCTCCAAGTGGCGCAATCCGCTCTGGTGCAGCACCGTCAGCCCCGGCACCGCCTCGAGCAGTGGCCGCATCAACCGCGGCAGATGCGTATTGAAGAGCTGCGCTCCTTGCGATCCTCCAAAGACCAGCAGATGCGGCGCCCCGTCCGCAGGCGACGCAATGGCGAAGAATTCAGGCCTGACGGGCACGCCGGTCACTTCAGCATTGCGAAACCACTTCGCCGCGGCCGGAAAATTAACGGCTGCGGCTTTCACCTTTTTCCCCACCAGCCGGTTGGCCAATCCCGGCATGGCATTGGGTTCAAACGCCATCGCCGGAACTTTGAGCCGCAGCGCCGCCGCCATTCCCGGTCCCGAGGCGTACCCCCCAATCCCCAGAACCACATCCGGCTCGAACTCACGAATCAGGCGCTTGCATTCCGCGATGCTCATGGGCAGCCGCGCCATGGTTTGCAGGCGCATCGCCAGCGATACGTTTTTAAGCGGGCCTACATCGATGAAGCGCAGCCGAAAGCCGGCTTCGGGGACCAAGCGCGACTCCAGGCCCCGCTCCGTGCCCACGAACAGAACCTCGGCCCCGTGCCGCGCCACCAGTTCGCGCGCCACCGCCAATGCCGGAATAATGTGTCCGCCGGTTCCACCCCCGGCGATGAGCACGCGCAGACTCGACAATATGGTTCTCAGTGGTGAGGGGGAATAGGGATCCGGATCAGTAGTCAGTTCTCAGCTCGGAGCTCTCAGTTCTTAGTTCACGGGTCGATGCTGTTAGCCTGGTTCGCCTTAGTCCCTCGTCCGCATCCTATAGCCCTTAGTCCTTGGCCTGTCGTTGGCCCCTCGTCTCTCGTCCCTGTTGCCTGATCCCCTGTTCCCAGATCCATTCACTCCGTCTGCCGTGTGATGTTGAGCAGCACGCCAATGGATGTCAGCGTGCAAAACACTGACGTTCCGCCATAGGAAATCAGCGGCAGCGGGATCCCTTTAGTGGGCGCCAGCGAAAGCACCACGCTGATGTTGAAGAACGCCTGCAGCAGGATCGCGGTGGTGACGCCAAACGCCGCCAGCCGCGCAAACGGGTCTTGACATCGAAACGCCGCTCTCAGCCCGCGCACGCCGAGAATAACGAAGAGCAGCACGATGCAAATCGCGCCGATAAACCCCAATTCCTCGGCGATGTTGGCGAAGATGAAGTCGGTGGAAGCCTCGGGCAGGAAAAACAGCTTCTGCATGCCCTCCATATAGCCGCGCCCGGTCAGGCCACCCGCGCCGACCGCGATCAGCGATTGCGTAATGTGAAAGCCTGCCCCCTGTGGATCGGCCCCCGGATTGAGAAACGCCAGCATGCGTTCCCGCCGCCACGGCACCAGAAAGAGCAGCGCGGCCAGCGGAGGCAGCGCCGTCGCTACCGCGCCTGCCAGGTACTTCCATTCCATTCCCGCCAGCATCAGCATCATGGCTGCAATGCCTCCGAGCACCAGCGCCGTGCCCAGGTCCGGTTGGCGAACAATGAGCACCATGAAGACCACGGGAACAAGGGCGGCGCGCAGCAGCGTCTTCCAATCCCGGATCTCGTCGAGCCGGTTCTGCAGAAACCAGGCCAGAAACAGCACCAGAACTGGCTTGGCGATCTCCGACGGCTCAAAGGTAAAAAACTGGCCGAAGCGGATCCAGCGATGGGTGTTGTGCGACCCGGGAAAGAAAAACACCGTTACCAGAAGCAGCATGGTCGTGGACAGTGCGGGATAAATGAACTTCGGCGAGTTGTAGCGCGCCACGTCCACCTGCATCAGCGCCAGCATCGCCAGCACGCCTGCCAGCGCCCACCCCGCCTGCCGGCCAACATAAATGTACGGCGAATGGTACCGCTCCTGGGCCACGACCGCCGAGGCGGAGAACACCATCGCCAGCCCCGCCACCACGAGCAGCAGAGTGGTGAAGAAAAGCCACTTGTCGACGCCTGTGCGCTTCGCCATATCCGCTCTACGCTTTCTGCTCCACCTTCCAGTGCCGCAACTCGCTGACGAGCTCCTTGAACACTCGCCCGCGATGCTCGTAGCTTTCGAACTGGTCGAAGCTGGAACAGGCCGGCGCCAGAAGCACCACCTCCCCGGGCTGCGCCGCCTCGGCTGCCGCGCTCACCGCCTTATCCAGCGTCTGGCGCGATTGGATCGGGACCACGCCGCGCAGATGCGACTCGATCTTCGCCGCCGCCGAGCCGATGGTGTACACCGCCCGCACCCGCTCCCGCAAAAGCGGCGAGAGAATAGTGTAATCGGATCCCTTGTCCTTGCCTCCCAGGATCAGATGAATTCTCCCTGGAAACGCCGCTACGGCCTTGGCCGTCGCATCCACGTTGGTGGCCTTCGAATCGTTGTAAAACTCCACGCCATTGATCGTCGCCACGTATTCCAGCCGGTGCTCTACAGCGTGGAACCTCTCCACGCCCCGCGCTAAGGCCTCTGCCGGTGCGCCCGCTAACCGCGTCGCGCACACCGCAGCCATCACGTTCTCCACGTTATGTCCGCCCTTCAGCGATATCTTGCTCAAGGGCACGATCCGTTCGGTCTCGGCGCCCTTGCCTGCCCGGTAGGTCACATATCCGCCCTCGACCCAAGCGCCCTGCTCGACCGCGTGCTGGGTCGAGAACCAGTACACCGGCGCGGGCGAGCGAGGGGCTGCCTCGGCAGTGCGGGCGTTGTCGGCGTTGAGCACCACGCTGTCCCGCGCCTCCTGGGTGGCAAAGATCCGCTCTTTCGCGCGCGCGTAATTCTCAAAACTTCCGTGCCGGTCCAGGTGGTCGGGCGTGATGTTCAGGATGACGGAGATGCTGGGATGAAACTCCGCTATGCTTTCCAACTGAAAGCTCGAAACCTCCAGCACTGACCAGGTGTCTTCTGTGCTTTCATCGATCAGGCCCACCACCGGCACGCCGATGTTGCCGCCCACCAGCACCGGAATTCCGGCTTCGGCCAGAATCGCGCCCGCCAGCGCGGTCGTGGTGGTTTTGCCGTTCGAGCCGGTGATGGCCAGAATCTTGCCCTTTAGAAACCGCGCCGCCAGCTCCAGCTCTCCGATCACCGGCCGGCCGAATTTGATGGCCTGCGCCAACTCCGGCGTATCCAGGGGCACGCCGGGGCTCACCACGATCAAATCCTGCCGACGGAAGGTGAGCACTCCATGGCCGCCGGTCTCCACCATGATGCCTTCTTCGAGCAGTGCCGGAATCTCCTTGGCCAGCGACTCGGCCGAGCGCACGTCGGAAACCGTGACCTGCGCCCCCTGCCGGCGCAGAAACAGCGCCGCCGCCAAGCCCGACTTGCCCATCCCCACCACCAGCACCTTCTTGCCTTTGAGTTCCATCATCCTGTCTATCCTAAGATCGAAATCCAGAAAAGGCTTCCGCCGGTCGAAATCCAGAGGAGGGCTTTCGCAGCTCTCTTATTGTGCACCGCAACCACGGCCACGCAGGGCCCTCTAGCGCAGTTTCAGCGTGGTGAGTGCAAACAGTGCAAACACCAGGGCGCCAATCCAGAAGCGCGCGATCACCTTCGACTCGTTCCAACCCAACTGTTCGAAGTGATGATGCAGCGGCGCCATCTTGAAGATACGCTTCTTGCGCAGCTTGTAGCTGCCCACCTGCAGCATGACGGAGAACGCTTCCAGAAGGAAAATGCCTCCGATAAACGGCAGCAAAAGCTCCTGGCGAATGATCACCGCGACCGTCCCGATCGCGCCGCCCAGCGCCAGCGAACCCACATCGCCCATGAAAATCTCGGCCGGGTGCGCGTTGTACCAGAGAAACCCGATGGAGGCGCCCACCATGGAGCCGCAAAACACGGTCAGCTCGCCCGCCAGCGGCATCCGTTGCAGCTCGAGATAATCGGCAAAGACCACGTGGCTGCTGACGTACGTGAGCACGGTGAGCGCTCCGGCAGCGATGATAGTGCAGCCGATCGCCAGCCCGTCCAGTCCGTCGGTCAGGTTCACGGCGTTCGACGAAAGCGTCAGCCATAGCGTAACCCAAATCACGAAAGGAACAAACGCCAGCAGCGCCAGGTGCGGTTCCGTCGCCGGCCACCGATGCCACAGCAGATCGGGCCGCAGGCTCTTGATGAATGGCGCCGAAAGTTGCGTGGAAAACATCTTGAACTGATCCAGCGCCACCAGCGCTGCCGCGACCAGCGCGCCCACCAGCCCCTGCCACATCAGCTTGGCCCGCGCCGTAAGCCCCAGACTGCGCCGCTTCACCACTTTGATGTAATCGTCGGCAAAGCCGATGGTGCCGTAGGCCATGGTCGAAAACACCGTGATCCATACCAGCGGATTGGCCGGATCCGACCACAGCGCCGTGGGCAGTAGAATAGCGATGCAGATCAGCACCCCGCCCATGGTCGGCGTTCCCGATTTTTTCAGGTGCGTCTGCGGCCCATCGTCGCGCACAAATTGCCCGATCTGGAACTCGCGCAGTTTCTGGATCACGTAAGGGCCGATGAAGAGCGCAATCAAAAGCGCCGTAAGCGAGGCAAACGCGGTGCGAAACGTCAAATAACGGAAGATCCGGAACGGATGAAAGAACGGAAATAACTTCTCGTACAACAACCAATAGAGCAATGGAACTCCCGAGCCTTTGACGAGGCGTATTTGAAGACGATTTTACAGGAATGGCGTTCGGCAGCTGGCGTCAGGCGCGATCGAATAGGACTCCGCGGTCCAAAACCGCCGGAGGGTAATGTCCGGCTCGGCGCCCGCCCGCAGCCGTGGCCCTCAGGTGATTGGGACCCATTTCGAATCAATGCGTTCTGCCCAGTCGCGACATCCGGCTCGGTTTTTCCTGAATCCAAGTAGAAATGCCGCCGGAGATTCACTGGCAAGCCATCGCCCTGCGCCTCGCGCTGACCGTCTTGGCCGGCGGCATTCTGGGCGCTGAACGCAGCCGCACCGGGCACGCAGCCGGAATGCGCACCACGCTGCTGGTCACGCTGGCTGCGTCGGTCGAAATGATCCAGATGAATCTGCTCATGCAATCCAACGGCAAGCCGCCCAACTCCTTCGCGGTGATGGACCTGATGCGCCTGCCGCTGGGCATCCTCACCGGCGTCGGATTCATTGGCGCGGGCGCCATCATTCGCAAGGGCGACCTGGTGCTGGGCCTCACCACCGCGGCCACGCTGTGGTTTGCCACCGTGGCGGGGCTCTGCCTGGGCGGAGGCCAGCTCATTCTCGGCTCGACTTCTACTGTCATCGGCTTCCTGGTGCTGTGGGGATTGCGCGGGCTCGAAGCCAAGGTGGAGCGTTACCAGGTGGCCGAGCTCACCATTCAGATCGCGGAGGGCCGGCTTACCCCGGATGAGCTGCGCCACCGGCTCCGTGCAGCCCATTTTCGCATCAAGTCGCTCTCGGTCACCAATTGCCTCACCGAGCACCGAAGCCGCTACGACTGCGAAGTGATGTGGCCGTCTTCAAGCGACAACGGAGAGGTGCCCGCGATTGTGGCCGAACTCGAGCGCTTGCCCGGCATCGTAGAACTGGGCTGGCGAGGCATCACGCCCGGCCAGAGTTGAAGCGATTGCCGAGAAACCCCACGGATCCCCGGGATGATGGTAACGTTCTCTTGCGGGTTGTTAATGGTCTTGAGCGCCGCAGTCAGCGCCCGCTACCTCGATTTCCTGCGCGGGCAGCGACCCCAATTCCCCCATGAGCCGGAGGGAAAAAGAAGAGTATGCGCAACATGAAAAAAGCGATCCCGAAATTCAATGATGAAGCCGAAGAGTTCGAGTTCTGGTCCTCGAGCGGCCCGGGAGCCGATTCGACCGGATATTTGGACTGGTCGCAAGCAAGGCGCACAAAGCTCCCCAATCTGCGGCCGACGCTTCGCACCATCTCCGTGCGCCTGTCCGTCGCCATGATCGAGGACCTGAAAATCCTCGCCAACCAGCGCGATGTGCCGTATCAATCGCTACTCAAGGTGTTTTTGGCGGAAAGGCTTGCGGAAGAGAGAAAGCTGAAGAAGGCGGGATAGAGAGCTCTGCTTTCCTGGGACACATCGCAACTGAACCGAGATCAAGTATTCGAAATCGGTTCAGGAACTGTCGCCAAAGCGAGTAACACATTTCTGACGTGTTCGCGAAATTCCGCTTCTTTTTGGCCCATCTCACGCGCCCCGCAAGACATCCGGCGCTGGACGAGATGGAAGCCAATCAATTCGGCCCTGCAGAATCTCCTCCGCAGGGCCGTTGGGTTGTCAAAGCTAAAGCGGTTCTCCAATTGGTGTAGAGCAGAACCTCGAACGTTGAGTGGCGTTTTTCCCAAGAAAACGCCACCTGGCACGCCCCTCAAAACTCCACGGGAATTGGAGAACCGCCGTAAAAGCTGAAAGCTGCCTTCCTACCGCGTCTTCGCCACTTCTTCAACGGTGACCGGATCCAAAAAGGGCATCTGAGCACGGAGTGCCTTGCCCACGATCTCGATCGGATGCTTGGCTTCCGCCTCGCGGAACGCCAGAAACTCCTTCCGCCCGCTCGCCTGGTCGGCCAAGAAGCGCTTGGCGAAGGTCCCGTTCTGAATCTCGGCCAGCAGCTCCTTCATCGCCTTGCGGCTTTCCGCCCCAACCACGCGCGGGCCGGAAACGTAATCGCCGTACTCGGCCGTGTCGCTGATGGAATAGCGCATGTACGCCAGCCCGCCGCGATAGATTAAATCCACAATCAGCTTGAGCTCGTGCAGGCACTCAAAGTACGCGCTTTCCGGCTGATACCCGGCCTCCACCAGCGTCTCGAATCCCGCTTTCACCAGTGCGCTCACACCGCCGCAGAGCACGGCCTGTTCGCCAAACAGGTCCGTCTCCGTTTCCTCTTTGAACGTGGTTTCGAGCACCCCGGCGCGCGTGCAGCCAATGCCTTTGAGATAACTAAGCGTGAGTGCATGCGCGTTCCCCGTGGCGTTCTGATGCACGGCGATCAGGCCCGGCGTGCCGCCGCCCTCCATGAAGATTTCGCGCACGCGATGGCCGGGCGCTTTGGGCGCCGCCAGTCCCACGTCGATTGCCTTGTCGGGCACGATGGTTTTGAAGTGAATGTTGAACCCGTGGGCAAACATGAGGAGCGAACCCGGCTTCAGGTTCGGCCCGATCTCCGCGTCATATAACTGCGCCTGCGTCTGGTCCGGCGTCAGAATCGTCACCACGTCGGCCCATTTCGTGGCTTCGGCCGGCGTGGTCACCTCCAGGCCGGCCTTCTGCGCCTTCACAATCGACTTTGAGCCTGGCGCCAGGCCCACCTTCACCTGCACACCGGAGTCCTTCAGGTTGAGCGAGTGGGCGTGCCCCTGCGAACCGTAGCCAATAATCGCCACCTTCTTGGCTTGAATTAGGGAAAGGTCGGCGTCGCGATCGTAATAAGTCGTAGCCATTCTTCTTCGTTTCCTTTTTCGGTCAGTGGTTTGGGGGTGGTGCGTTGAAGAGGGCAGAAAAATCGGCAGCTAAGCCTTGACGAACGTTGTAAGATTTCGCCGCCTGCGCTCACGCAGTTGGCATTCACGTAGTGTGTTGGCTAGAGTCTCCAGCCTAGAAACGCCGTAAATCGAGAACCTCTCAAGCTCTGCATCGGAAGTGAAAATCCGTAGCACACATTTTCCCATTAACCGCATGCCCAACGGCTTGTCCAGCTCGAAATGGTCAATGCGAAATAGCTCCAGCGACTCCTGCACCTTTGACAGAACACCCCGCTCCAAAATAATGCGTTGCGTCGTAACAATGTAGTGAGTGCCCAGCCGCTTGAGGAGGAAAGTAAGCCACACGACGCCGCTGAGGAGCAGAAACGCTCCGATCGTTATCAAAATTCCCTCCGTGGTCCCTGCAAAGTAGCCTGCGCCCACCGCCAGGGCAAGCAATACCAGGAACGGAACCACTTGTCTCACACTGTACAGGACCTCTGGGCGGCCGGAAAACAGCGTCTTCTCCGACTCCTGTTCCTTGGCGGCGGCAAACGCCTGCAGGTCAGTGTTGCAAAAGCGGCATTTGATCGCCGCTGCTTTGATTGTCTCCCCGCACACTGGACAGGCCTTTGAGTCTGCGTCCACGAACAATCTCCCGGTTGGATTGGCGGAATTCCCGATAATTCAAGCTGCGTCGGAATTCTACTGCGAAGGGGTCGCGGCGCCTTCCTCGACTTCGGTTGCCTGGGCCCCCATCGCTTTCAGCACACTACTCACATGATGCCCGCGCCGCATGGTCATCTTGCCGCTGCGGCAAATTTCCAGGATTCGCCCTTCATCCTCGCGCAATACCTCGATCAGACCTTCGATCTTGCTCTCCACGCCCGTCATCTCGATCATCAACGACTCCGAGGTCAGATCGACAATGCGCGCGCGGAACACCTCCACCAGGTCGAAGATTTGCGCGCGATTCCGCGGCGTCGCGGCCACTTTAATGAGCGCCAGTTCGCGCGTCACCGCCGGCGCCTCCGCGATGTCGTCCACGTCGACCACGTTCTCCAGCTTAAACAAGCTGGCGCGGATGCGATGCCCGGCTTCCGCCGACGCCTCGCACACCAGCGTGAGCCGCGAAAGCCCCGGCCGCTCGCTGCGACCCACCGTCAGCGAGTGGATATTGATGTTCAGCCGCCGGAACAGCGAAGCCACCCGCGTCAGCACCCCCGGCAAATCTTCGACGTAAGCTACAAATGTGTGCAGCATAAAGACCAGCTCCTAGCTTTCAGCTAACAGCTTTCAGCTTTACCCTCGGTGCTCGAACCTTAACAACTCTCGACATGATCCGGACTGGTGCTCTCGTTTGCTGAAAAACCGCCGACTCCAGCGGTTGCACAGGATCAAATGAAAGCTGATGGCTGAAAGCTGCCTTTCCTACTCATCCGCCCGCTCCTCCAGTGGATCCTTTGTCCCCTTTCCCGGCCGGCGAATCATCTCGTGCAACGCGCTGCCGGCGGGAATCATCGGGTACACCGACTCTTCCTTCTCCACCAGAAAATTCAGCAGAAACGCTCCCGGCGCACGCCGCGCCTCCTCAACGGCCGGAGCCACCTCGGCCCGTGTGCGCACCGTGCGGCCCGGAATCCCGTGCGCATCGGCCAGCTTCACAAAATCGGGGCTCACCAGCGGAGCCGCTTCGTAATTGCGTTCGTAAAAGAACTCCTGCCACTGGCGGATCATGCCCAGATACCCGTTATTGATGATGGCGATATGGATCTTGAGCTTCTCCTGCACGATGGTGGAAAGCTCCGCCGCCGTCATCTGGAAGCCGCCGTCGCCGGCGATGACCCACACATCCTTGTCCGGGCAGGCGAACTTGGCGCCAATCGCCGCAGGCAGCGCGAACCCCATGGTGCCCAACCCGCCGGAGGTGATCAGCGTGCGCGGCTTCTCGTGGTGGAAGTACTGCGCTTCCCACATCTGGTGCTGGCCCACATCGGTGACCACGATGGCGTCGCTTCCGGTGATGCGCCACAGGTCGTGCATCACGTGCGCCGCATACAGATGCCCCAAGTCGGGCAGGTTCTTGATGTCGCGCACCGCCACTGCGCCCTTGCTGGCCTCAATCGTCTTAAGCCACGCCGAGCCGTCGCGGCCCGCGACGCGCGGCAGCAGCTCTTCCAGCACTTCGCGCAGGTCGCCCACCAGCGCCACGTCCACCTTCACGTTCTTGTTAATTTCCGCCGGATCGATCTCAATGTGAATCTTCTTGGCCTTCAGCGCATATTCGCTCAGCTTGCCCGTCACGCGATCGTCGAAGCGCATGCCGCACGCGATCAGCAGATCCGCCTCCTGAATGGCATGATTCACCCACGCCTCGCCGTGCATGCCCGTCATGCCCAGGTTCAACGGGTGCGACGCGGGAAAGCCGCCCAGCCCCAGCAGCGTCAGGGCCACCGGAACCTGCGCCCGCTCGGCCAGCGTGCGCACCTG
>JASHOC010000338.1 GCA_030041305.1 Acidobacteriaceae bacterium | reverse complement strand
GAACACGGCTGCGATCGAAGATCGTTCCCGCGGTTACGGAGACCCTGCGGGCGCAACTGGAACATGCCCAGCAGCCATCCTCAAGCCGCCAGCCCTTCTCGCCAGCGCATCCTGGACAGCGAAAACCCGTCGGCCAACGCAGCCGCTCCAGATAGGCAACGCACGATTGCTCGTCGGGAAACCACGCGCGAAACTGCTGCCAAGTGCCTGGATAATCAAGCTGTTTTGAAACTTCAGACGCGCGAAGCACAATATCTTGAGTCTACTGTATTAAGGGAGCTACCCCACTCTAGGCAATTCCGAATGGATGCCTCCCTTTATACCATTTGCGTCAAGCGTCGCCGTGCATGAGCTCCCTCCCTTCAAGTTTCCTCAACCCTACTCCACACGCCATTTTTACTATGCCTGCACCTTCGACCCATCCAAAAAAGAAGGCCCAGCTCATCGGCGTTGTCATCACCGCCTCCTGGACCCCGGCCGGACCCGCCAATCATCACCCAGGTCGAAGATTTCGGCGCCCACCTGGCCACCTCTTCGGCCATCAAGTCCTGATCAAAGCCCCTGGCCATCAAATATCAATCGAAGCATAGAAAAGAGTTCGTGCCAAAGCGGCGGTCTGTCGGGTAACATAGTCGCTACACCTCCCCAACGCATGGCGCCGGAATGCGCCGCTAGGCGCCCCGCATTCTGGCATTCTGATTTCCGGTGCGCGCGCACCCCTGAGTTAAAGGAGACGATGCGATGATCCCGATCCGCCGATTCTTCCCCCTCCTCGCTGTGGCAGCCGCCGCGGCCGCATCCACCATTGTTATCGCGCAGCAGGAGTTTTCGCCGCCCCAAGGCAAGGGTCCCGTGGTCGTGGTAGCCAGCGGCCTATCCGGGCCGCCGCATTACGCCAGGGTGGCGCGCGATATCGCTGCGCTCGGCTACGATGTGGTGCTGTTTGACGGCGCCGCCATGGAGCACACGCACGGCGAGGCCGTGCATTCAGCCATTTTGCAGGCGCAGCAAATGCCGCACGCGCTCCCGGGCAAGGTGGCGCTCGTGGGTTTCTCGGCCGGCGGGGGCGAATCCCTCTACTATGCCACGCAGTGGCCCGACCTGGTGGTCGGCGCTATCGTGTGGTACCCGGCCACTTCCTTCATTAAGAATGTGCCCGGCTTTGTTGATCGGCTGCAGGTGCCGGTGCTCATGTTTGCGGGGGAAAAGGACCACTACCGCGACCGATGCTGCACGGCGGACAATGCGCGCATGATCGCCGCCGCCGCCAAGTCCGCCGGCAAGCCCTTCGAGCTCTACACCTACCCCACGGCCGACCACGACTTTGTCAGGGACGGCGCGCACTATAACGCCGAAGCAGACACGGACGCGTTCCAAAAGACGGCCGACCGGCTGAAACAGTTACTACCGATTCAGTAAAGCCGCCGCCCGCGCCGTCGAACAGTAACAGCGGCGGCGCTGCCGACGCGTGCGGCCTCGATCTCTGACTCCTTTTCCGCCTGTCTTAGCAATGATCTGAGTTGCTCCAGTCAACCGGGAAGACGAATTGTTTTGACGGTAGACATTGGGTTTCCAGTCTGCGGCGTGGTCATTCCGCCCTCAACGCCACCAGCGGATCGATCCGCGAGGCCCGCAATGCCGGCACATACCCGCAATCGCAGCCACCGCTAACAGCGCCACAGCCATTCCGCAATACGTCATGCGCAGCGGTCGAGTACGTGGCGCACGAGAGCCCGCACTTCGTCGTCGTCGGCGCAATCCACACCAGCTCCTGCGCGCGCAGGAAAGGCAGCGGCCTGAGCATCAGCGCGTTCACCACGCTACCGCCACGTTCGCGCCGATGCCCAACGCCAGAATCAGCACCGCCGCCACCGTGAATCCCGGATCGCGCATCAGCTTGCGCATCGTGTGCTTCAGGTCCTGCATCAGGATGTCCACCCGCATAAATCCCCGCGCCTCCCTCTGCTTTTCCCGCGCCTGTTCGATTCCACCCAGCCCCCCAGTGCCAGGCCCCGCCCTTTGCCGGTCCAACGGCCGTGTTCCCTGGACTCGTCCATCCCCAGTTCGAGATACGCTCGAGCTCGACCTCGAGTTCCGCATCCAGCGCCTCTTTCCCCCATGCAGAATCGCGAAAATATTCTGGCAATTTTTGTAACGCCTGCTATGATGTCTGCACTATACTTGCGTCACTCGAGCAAAAGTACGGCTAAGTGGATAGAGTAACTGCATCGCCACGACGGGTGGCGGAGGCCGACAAACCATTGATTGACGCTCTGCCCATTCCTCATGCAATCGCAGAGCGGCATTCATAATCACCGGCATCTTCGGGCCGTGAACAAAAGTGTCTTTCCCCTCCAGCCGCTCAGCAGGCTGGCGGACGGAGGACAGTTGAATCATTTGGAAAGGACTTTCAGAAATGCCACATGCAGACACTGCAGTACCCCACGCCGACACTAAGCCGCATTCAGACACCTCAACCCCGCATAGCGATACACCTTCCTCCCACACCGACACCAAAACTCATTCCGACATTGCCAAGCACCACATCGATACGGTCATTAAGGGACCCGGCGGACATACAGATGTCACAGGCCCCGGCAAGCACACCGACATCCTGCCCCAGTAGAGCCGCCAATCGACGAATAGCGCTTGCAGCGGTTCGTTCTTGGAGAAGCAAACTGCCGCGTATTCGTCTGAAAACCCGTGGAAGATCGAGAATCCAGGGAAAAGGAGGAACTTCGTATGCCAATTGAATCGCCGTTTCACACCGACATTGGCCCTAGGCACATAGACACGACAAAGGCCGGTCATACCGACACGATCACGGCGCCCCATGTCGATACGCCCCCAGCTCATAGCGACGCCGCCAATGTTCACACCGACTTTAGGACTCCGCACATCGACGTGAACACAAGACCAAACCCGCTATAGGTTTTGGGGACGGATCGAAACCGGCCTCCGGTTGGGAGGTTCTCACCATGGGCATCGAACTGCGACCGCTCGGCGTCGCTTGCAATCTGGCGTGTCATTACTGCTACCAGAATCCGCAACGCGACGCGGGCAATCAGCGGATGACCTACGACCTCGACAAGATGAAGGCGGAGGCGCTCCGCATCGGCGGATCCTTCACCTTGTTCGGCGGGGAACCCCTGCTGATGCGTTTCGAAGACCTGGAGAACCTCTTTGCCTGGGGGCTCCAGACCTTCGGAGGCAGCTCCATTCAAACCAATGGAGTGCTCATTGAAGACCGCCATATCGACTTGTTTCGGCGCTGCAAAGTCTCCGTGGGGGTTTCGATCGATGGGCCCGGCGATCTGAACGACGCGCGCTGGCGCGGCAGCCTTGAAAAGACCCGTCAATCCACCGCCCGCGTCGAAAGCGCCATCGAGCGCCTCTGCCGCGAGTATGAGCCTCCCGGCCTCATCGTCACGTTGCACAAGGGCAATGCGACGGCGGATAAGCTGCCGATGATGGCGGATTGGATGCGGCGTCTGCACAGCCTGGGCATCCGGAGCCTGCGCCTGCACCTCCTCGAAGTGGATCACGCTTCCGTACGCGACACCCTGGCGTTGACCGCGCGTGAAAATGTGCAGGCGCTACTGGCTTTTGCTGAGCTGCAGAACAGTTTGCCCGGCATGTATTTTGACCTGTTCGATGAAATGGAGGCGCTGCTCGAAGGGCGTGACCAGAAGGTTGGCTGTACGTGGCGGGCATGCGACCCCTACACCACGGAAGCGGTCCAGGGCATCGAGGGCAACGGGCAGTCGAGCAATTGCGGCCGCACCAACAAGGAAGGCGTCGGCTTCACCAAGGCCCGCGTCGCCGGCTATGAGCGCTATCTGGCTCTCTATCGAACTCCGCAAGCCGAGAATGGTTGTCAGGGCTGCCGCTTCTTTCTCATGTGCAAAGGACAATGCCCGGGGACCTCGATCGGCGGCGACTGGCGCAACCGGACCGAGCACTGCGAAGAATGGAAGCAACTGTTCCGAACCATCGAAAGGCGGATGATCTCGGCAGGCAAAGTCCCGCTTACCCTTCAACCTCTTCGTTTCGATCTGGAGCGGCGGCACATCCAGGCATGGGAGCGCGGCGAGAATCCGTCCATCAGCCGGACGTTGGCGGAATGGTACGAGGCGCAGGCACGTGCGAGCAACGGCTCAGGCGCGGTCAATGGCTCCTCTATGGCGATTCATTACCGGCCGAAGGTGCGGGTCAGTTGGGTCAGTGAATATGCGCGCCAGAAATGGGAAGAACGTCTCGAAAAGCTTCCCAGCATCCTGGAGGAGATGACGGTGCGCGCCGCAAGCGTGCTCGACCAGCGCTGCGCAGTCCGACTTGTTCCCGAATCGGGTTTTCCCCGGCTGCGGGAACTGGCGACGGCGCACGGGCTGTCGGCGGCGCTTCTGCCCGCAGAGGCATTGCCCCGCGGCATCTGCACGCGTCCACAGGAAGCCTCCGGCGTATTCCTTGCCGGGGCCGAGGAGCCTGTCGCCCGGGCCAAGGCGGCTTGGGTGAGCGGGGACTTGCAGGTCTTCCGGGCGCTCATCGCCCTGCCCGCCTGCTGCCTGTGCCGCGCGTGGCAGGGCGCCGCCGGCTCAGGCGAAACTTCAGACGGCGCCGTGGACCTCCCGGCGAGTCTTCCGGCGCATACCCTGCTCGCGCCGCTTGGGATTTCCGTGCTGCCGATGGAGCCTTGCCGTTTTGATTGCCCATCGGCTCTGGAAGCGGCCGAGCAATGGCTGGAACTTGCCACAGCGTGCGGTTATGTTTCCGAGTCGGGCTGGTTGCGCGAATGTTTCTCGTGGGCGATTTCCTGGTCCGAACTGCATGGCGTGACGGAGGTCAAAACACCCCTGTTCAGGATGTGTTTCGAAACCGGCTCCCATGCGGGTCCGCGGCTGATCCGGCGTATGGGGAGCGCGGCGGACGTGGACGGCGGCGCCAAAGGACTCAGTTTTCCTTATCTCCCACCGGCGCGGCTATCGCGCCTGGTCGAGATCGGTGGTGCGCAATGACCGAAGTCGAGACCATTCTCAAGACGGTGGACTGGGCTCGCATGGCCGAGCCGCAGAAAGATGGCTATGACACCGACGTGACGTTGCGTTTGGCCGAAAATTCGGTCACGCCTTTGCGGCCACAGCCCTATCGTCGCCGCCCGGCCGATGGCGAAGCCACGTTCTGCGACGGCGCCGTGGCCGTCCGCCCGGCCTCGGTGCGCGGGTTGGGAACCGACGCGCTTCTCCCCGCCCATGTCGATCATCCCAATATTGCCGCCGGGGGCGCTTTGTTGGCGCGGTGGCCTGACGCGTATCGGCAGTTCACCCGCCTTATCGATACCGTGTACCCCTACACCGACCCCGAACAGGCCCGCATGGGCGATCAGGCGCTGGGCTCATCGAGCCATTCCTACGAAGAAGATTTTGGAAGCGTCCACGCCACCGTCGATGACGCGCTCGGCTTTGCCCAGGCCCTCATCCACGAAATGGCGCACCAGAAGCTGCGCGCGCTGGGCGTCTCCATCGAATCGGCGCAGCGTCTGATTACCAATAGCCCCTCGGAAGAGTTCGAAAGCCCGATCCGCAAAGACCGCAAGCGGCCCATGTCGGCGGTGGTTCACGCGCAATACTCCTTTATTCATGTCACCGCCCTGGACCTGCACATGCTCGCCGAGGCGAATGGAGAACGGGAGCGGCAATTCATCTTGATGTTGCTGGCGCGCAACGTGCCGCGCATGCAGTCGGGTTTTGACGAGCTGGCCCGCCATGTCAAAACCGATGAGGCCGGCCGTCAATTCATCGATGCGTTTATGCGCTGGTCGCGCGATGTTCTCGAACGCGGTCAAGCAGAACTGGACGCCCACGGATACGGCGCCCGGTAGCCACACCGTGGAAAAAGAGCGGGCCTCTCCCCTGGATTCAGCCCGCAATCCGTTGACCTTCTGGATGATTATTCTGTAGTTACCATACCTTCTCTTTAGTAATCCTCGCAATGGTACTTTAGTGGTAACTCAAGAGCAAGAAACCGGAGTGCTCCATCCTTGACGCGTCTTTTGCGTCAAGGGCGGGAGACCACCGCCTCTGGCGCCTAGCCCTATCCTGCCGCTGAGTTGAGCGCCTTGCCGCCACTCGATACACTTGAATTCTGCCACTGGGGTTTTGAAAAAAGAGGCAATATCATCCCCGCTGGAAGCGGAACCAGATGTTTACTACTTCGTAGTTTCCCGTTGCCGGTCAACCACCCGGAACGCGGTCGCTGAGGTACGTTGGCAGTAACGCATCCGCCGAGCCTTAGCTAAACATGCGATCGACGGATTCTCACAATGCCCCTGCGACCAACGCATTCGTTGCGATGTTCGCTGCTGCTTAGAGATGTTCCTTCCGGGACCTGCAAAGCACTCAATAGACGCCCGGAATGAGGCGCTTTGTGCCACGGCTATAGTCGTCGTACTCCGCACCGAATGCCAGGCGGAGCGCAGCTTCTTCAACATGAATGCGATAGAGGACCGCCAGTGTCGGCGGAACGAGGACAACCGCAAAG
>JASHOC010000041.1 GCA_030041305.1 Acidobacteriaceae bacterium | reverse complement strand
GACAGATCCAGCGTCTCCACCGTAATGCCGTTGGTCTCCAGAATCCGCTCCGAGTAGCGCACCGTGTTGAACGCCGTTGGCCGCGCGCCAATCGCGCCGATGCGCAGGTTCTTCAGTCCCTTCACAATCCGGCACACCTGCGAGAACCACTCCAGGTCCGCCTTGAACTCAGGCGAGCTCACCGACTCCGTATGCAGCGTGGTCAGTGAGTACTTGATCCCGTACTGCATCATGTTGTTGCAGCAGCTCATTTTTCCGCAGAAGCTGTCGCGCCGCGTGGCGATGGTCATGGCGTCGGAGCGGTCAGGCGTTGCCTGCACCAGGACCGGAACCTTGAGGCCGGAAAGCCGGATCGCATCGACAATGCCGCGCTCTTCGCCAAAGTTAGGCAGCGTGACGATGACGCCGTCGATTGCGTCGGCGTGTTTTTTGAACAGTTCTGCGCAGCGCGCGGACTCGGCGTAGGTTTCCACCGCACCGTACTTCGATTCTTCCGGGCTCAACACCACGGGACGCGCGCCCGCAGCTTCAAGCACGGCGATGATTTCTTCGCGGCCGGTTTTGGCCAGGTGATCGGGGAAAAATCCGCGATTGCCCACCACCACTCCAAAGGTCATTTTGCGTTGCCCTGCCATGATTTTTGCTCCTTCGATCGTTACCGCTCGTTAAGCCCGCCATGATGCGCGGGAGCCAATGCATGATGCGGTCAAATCAGCGAACCGCAGCAACTATCAGGGCGCGACCCTCGACCCGGCGCCTTCAGGCATTATCGAGGAGGCGGCGCGTTGGGTTTGGGGGAAGGCTTTTGCGCAGCGCCATCGTGGGCAACGGCGCCGACTCTCTTCCGGGGCCGGAACTTCACCGCATAGAACAGGCCCGGAGCTCCGAGCAGAGCGCCCCACCACACCGGCATGTGCAAGCGAACCAACTCGACGCCGGGCGCGTAGTTGCCGGTGACCCACTCGGAGACGCCGGAAGCCGCGATCATGGCGCCGTAGACGATCAAGAGCACGCCGATGAAAAACCAGATCGATATGCGCGAACCATGCATAAGCCCTCGGTTCTCCGCTGTGCGACTGCCGCAACGCCTTTCCTTGCGCGTCGTCCCTTACCAGAACATCAAATTCAGGGCCGCGAAGATCGCGACCGCAAAGCACGCCCACATCCATTCTCGCTTGTAAAACGGGGCCGGTTCTTCCTGGGGCAAAACGGTGGCGCCGTAGACCAGGCCGTCGAGCTCCGCCACCGGCTTGGGCCGCGTAAGCAAGCTCACCACCACCACAATGATGGAGGTGAGGAGAAAAGCCCACAGGGCGCGATACACATTTTCCGCCATTGGCTTGGCGTCGGGCGAGAGCGCCACCATGGCCAGCGCCGCAGGATGGAGCTTGACCCACACAAAGAGGCTGGCGGAAAACACGATGCCGATGAGCAGGCCGAGGAATCCCGCGAGGGCCGTGGCGCGCTTCCAGAACATGCCGAAGAGAATGACGCCCAGGAGCGGCGCGATAAAGATGCTGAACAGCGCTTGCACGTAGTCCATGATGCCGAGCGCGTGCATGACCAGGTAGGCGGCGCCAATCGAGACCGCTACGCCGATGATGATGGAAAGCCGGCCCACCAGAACATAGTGACTGTCGGAGCCGGTCTTGTACATGAGCGGCTTATAGAGGTCATAGGTCCACACGGTTGAAAACGCGGAGACGTTGCCGGCCATGCCGCTCATAAAGCCCGCAATCAACGCCGTGATGCCGAGGCCGAGCAGCCCGGGGCCGAGGTAGCGCACCATCATCAGCGGCAGGGCTTCGTTATAGCTGTGCAAATCGGCGGAGGGCTCGGCCTGGAGGACCCGGTCTTTGTAGGCCGGTGAAAGCCGGGTGGAGGCCATGGCGGCCGAACAGGCGGCGGGGTTGTCGAGCTTGCCCTGGGCGGGGTTGACGGCGCAGGCGCTCACCACTTCTTCGCCGACCAAAACGCGGCGCGTGCCATCGGGGTTCTGCAAGAGAACCAGCCCCAACAGGCCGGGCAGGATGACGATAAACGGCACCGCCATCTTGAAAAAAGAACCGATAATGGGCGCCATACGCGCGGCGCGCAGGTTGTGGGCGGCGAGCACGCGCTGCACGACGAGAAAATCGGTGGTCCAGTAGCCGAAGCTGATCACGAACCCCAAGCCGAAAAGAATTCCCGTCCAGTGAACGCCCATGGGATTGGAGGCGAAATGGCCGGTGTCGCGCCACAGATGAAAGTAACTGGTCGAGTGCAGATTGGCGAGGATCTTCGTCTCCAGTCCCGTCCATCCTCCCGACTGCACTAAGCCCAAAATCGGCACCAGCAGCGCGCCGCCCCAGATGAGCACAAACTGGAGCACCTCGTTAAAGATGGCCGAGCGCAAGCCGCCCAGACCCACATACAAGGCTACGGCGACGGAGGACACCAAGATGCTGAAGGTGATGTTCCAGCCCAGGACGACCTTCATGACCACGGCCATGGCGAACATGTTCACGCCGCTCATGAGGATCATTTCGGTGGCGAAAGAGATGGCGGCCAGCACGCGGGCGTGCTCGCCGAAACGCAGCTTCAAGTATCCGGGCACGGAATGGGTTTTGGAAACGTAATAGAACGGCATCATCATCAGGCCCAGGAAGAGCATGGCGGGAATGGCGCCCACCCAGTACCAGTGGGTGGCGAGGATGCCGTACTGATAGGCCGCGCCGGCCCAGCCCATCAGCTCCAATGAGCCGAGGTTGGCCGAGACAAAGCTCAAGCCCGCGATCCACGCCGTCATTTCGCGGCCGGCCAGGAAGAAATCTTCGCCGGTGTTCGACACCCCTTTGAGGTAGAAGCCGATCCAGAGCACCATCGCGAAATAGAGGACGATGACGGCGATGTCGAGCGGACGCAGGTGCGCCAGGGGCTCGGTGGCGAAGGCCAGCAGAACCGGCAACGAGCCAAGCGAGCCGGAGGTCATGGAAGCTGGGGTCCATGCGAGCATGCGTCACCAGAAAATAAAACCGCCCTTGGCGGCTAGATGGACAATAGGCTCAAGTAAATTGCTTTACTCTTGGGATTGTCAAGCCGGAAGGCAATGGGAGCGCCGCCATTTCGCCGCTTACGATTGGACCACCTCCGCGTAGGCGGGCTGGATGGTGGTTTCGTCGATAATGGCGGCGGCAATCTGCTGCCGGTTGGCGTTGATCACGGCAGACAAGTCTGTGTCGAGGAGGACGGCGCCCTCAAGTTTGGCGCCGGCAAGGTCGGCCCCGGCGAGACGGGCGCCGCGCAGCGAGGCGTGGCGGAGGTCGGCTCCCATAAGATCGGCGCCGCGCAGATCGGCGTTGCGGAGGTATGCGGCTTCAAGGACAGCACTTCGCAAACTCGCGGCGCGCAAGAGCGCATTTTCCAGGTTCGCGTGGGAAAGATTCGCCTCCCTCAGGCGCACGCCCTCAAATTGGGCGCCGAAAAGGTTGGCTGCAGGCAGGTAAGCGCCGCGGAGATCGATCACGTCGGCGGGGGTTTCGTACTCGAGGGTTCTTTGCCCGATCATGGTGAGGATGGCTTGAACCTCGCCGGTGACCGGTTCGGAGGGTTCTCGGTTGGTGCGCTCGCGGACAAAGGAGGAGAAGATCTGCATGACGGGCATGTGATCGCGCGGGGAATCGCGCGCAATGCGGGCCAAAGCATAAATGCCTCCGAGCCGGATCTCCGCTTTGTCGCTGCCCAGGTGCTCGATGGCGTCGTTGAATCGCTGGGTGATTTGACCCTGCTGGGAAAGCAGGAGATTGCGCCAGGTGAAGTAGAGGCCGAAGAGAAGCAGGGCGCCTCCGGCCATTTGAAACAGGTTTTTGAGGATGTCGTTTTCGAGCGCGATCCGGTCCTTCGCTTGGGGCATGGCGGCAATGGCCCTTTGCCACTCGAGGGCGCGCACGGAAAGATACACAAGAAAGCCGAGCAGGGCGAGGCTGAGAGCGGCTAAGCACGCGTAGGTGAAGATGCGGCGCAGATCGGCAAGGCGATGGCGCATGGTGCGGCTGTTGACGAGCTGGCGCCAGTCAGACGGCACGCAGGACCTCGATGCGCCATGTCGATCGATCGAGAGCCAGCCCGAATTCGGCCATGGCGAGATCGACGGTGTCGAATCCGGGGACTTGGCGCAAAAGATCTGTGGCCGAGACCCCCGGCATGAGGCGCGGCTCGATGCCTGCGAGAACGAGATCGCCACCCCTGGCCCGGACATTGCTTCGGGACGAGATGAGTTCCCCGGCACCATCCGAGTCGATTTCCAGGAGTTGCGGGCAGAGGACGATAATCCCCGTCGCACCGGAGTTCATGGCCGCGTCAACTGCGGCAGACACCTTGGACAGATCGAATTCCTGCGTGAGACAGCCCTCGAGGTTCAAGACCGAAACATGTTGATAGCGATTCGTCCCAACCTTCAGCGCACGCTTCCGCTTGGCGTCGAAGTGGGCCAGAGCCGCCTCACAGGTCTCGAAAGTCTCGAAGATGAGAAGCTTCGTGATGACGAAAATATCGCGAGTTTTCGCTTGCAGGCCGAACAGGACCAGTTCACCGCCTGAGTTTCTGGTCACCGTGTTGGCTGCGACGATCTCACCGGTCCCGCTGGAATCCTGATAGGTGATGTCTCCATAATCGAAGGCCAGCTTCCGGTGCCCGTTCCAGAGCGCGTCGCGAACCCGGTTGCGAAGAATCACGGAACCTTCGCCCAGGGTGACGCGGCCGCTCAGGCGAAATACGGTGACGTCGAGGTGACGCTCAGTCTGAACATGGAGAGCCATTGCGTGGAATTATAGAGGGCGGCAAGCTGCGGACAAGGAGAAATTTTGGCGGTTTGGAGGCGGGTTGCGGCTATCGCGAGCCGGCGCCAGTCAGACGGCACGCAGGACCTCGATGCGCCATGTCGATCGATCGAGAGCCAGCCCGAATTCGGCCATGGCGAGATCGACGGTGTCGAATCCGGGGACTTGGCGCAAAAGATCTGTGGCCGAGACCCCCGGCATGAGGCGCGGCTCGATGCCGGCGAGAACGAGATCGCCACCCCTGGCCCGGACATTGCTTCGGGACGAGATGAGTTCCCCGGCGCCATCCGAGTCGATTTCCAGGAGCTGCGGGCAGAGGACGATGACTCCCGTCGCGCCGGAGTTCATGGCCGCGTCAACTGCGGCAGACACCTTGGACAGATCGAATTCCTGCGTGAGACAGCCCTCGAGGTTCAGGACCGAAACATGTTTGTAGCGATTCGCCGAGACTTTGAGCGCGCGCTCCCGATTGGCGTCAAAATAGGCCAGAGCCGCCTCACAATTATCGTAAATATCGAATACGGTGAGAAGCCTGGTGATGATGAAGGCGTCGCGCGCCTTTCCTCTCAGGCCGAAGAGGACGAGCTTACCTCCCGAGTTTTTCACCACCGTGAGGGCTGCGACGAGCTCCCCGAATCCGCTGGAATCCTGATAGGTGATGTCTCCATAGTCGAAGGCCAGCTTCCGGCGCCCGTTCCAGAGCTCCTCGCGAACCCGCTGGCGAAGAATCACGGAACCTTCGCCCAGGGTGACGCGGCCTTTCAGGCGAAATACGGTGACGTCGAGGTGACGATCAGTTTGAACTTGGAGAACCATTGCATGGAATTATAGAGGGCGGCAAGCTGCGGGCAAGGAGAAATTTTGGGGGCTTGGAGGCGGGTTGCGGGTATAGCAGGTTGGCGGCTCCCATCTGCGAAGAAAAGCGATCGGCGGAGCCCGGCTTCCGATCCAGGTGCGCCGGTTGCAGTGTAGCAGCGAGGAGGTCACGACCCCCGCGCGCAGGAACCTGCGGGCATTGAGGCTCGCTGGAAAATGGGCGCCTATGCGCGCGATGGAGTGATGTAACCGTGCTCGGCGAGCTGGCGGCCCATGTCGGCGTACATTGCAGGCTCGCGCGGCTGCCATGTGCCCAGGCCGTCGACATAGCGGTTGTACATGGAGAAGGCGGCGGCGATAAGCACCGTATCGTGAATTTCGAGGTCGGTGGCTCCCTGGGCCCGCGCGCGCTCGACGTCGTCCGCGGTGACGAGCTTGCCGTCGCGCTGGACCTTGCCGGCAATGACGAGCAGGGCCTTGAGCTTGGGCGTAACCGGCGCAGACTGGAAGTCGGTTTTGACCTGCTCCACGAGGCCCGCGTCTCCGAGGTGGCTCGTGGCCGCCGCGCCGTGGCTGGCCTGGCAGAAATGGCAGCCGTTTTGTGAAGAAACGTAGGTGGCGATGAGCTCGCGTTCGCCGGGAGCGAGGGTATTGGGCTCGTGGAGCAGGATGTGCGCGAGCTCGCGCATGGGTTTGGCGGTTTCAGGACGAAGGGCGAAGCCGGCGATGATGCCGGGCAATCCGTCGGGCAGAGAAATGTGCGCCATGGAAGACTCCTCAGCGAAGGACCGGTTCGGCCGGAAGATAGGTTTTGCTGACGGCGATATAGCCTTCGCGGGCCACAACTTTGCCGCGTTCGCGATAGAGGGCCTCGTCGCGGGGCTGGGTGGTGGCCAGCCCGTCGACGTAACGGTTGTACATGCAGAAGGCCGCCGCAATGAGAATCGTGTCGTGAATCTCCAGGTCGGTGGCGCCCAGGGCGCGAGCGTTCGCCACGTCTTCGGCAGTGACGCGTTTCCCGTCGCGCTGCACTTTGCCCGCGATCACCAGGAGCGCCTTGAGTTTTTCAGAGATATCGGCGTGCTGGAAATCGGCCTTGACGCGGCGCACCAGCGCTTCGTCGCCGTTGAGGCTGGCGGCGGCAATGGCTCCGTGGATGGACTGACAGTAATGGCAGTCGTTGAGGGAGGAAACATAGGTGGCGATCAGCTCGCGTTCGCCGGGCGTGAGCGTATTGGGTCCGCGGAGCAGGACTTCGACCAGCTCGTTGAGCGGCTTCGCGGTTTCGGGACGAAAGGCCATGGCGCCACGGATTCCCGGCAGGCCTTCAGGCAGGGCGATGTGCGGCATAAATTCGGAGACCTCCGATGCAGACGCCAGCGATCTTACCCGGCGAGACGGCGGACGCGCCTCCATCGAAAGGTGGGGAACCGCTCCAGAGCAGGCGCCCGGTCAAGATGGAGGGACGTGGTGATGCGGCTTGTCTTTCAGTAAGCCTTCGCCCTTGGTGAGCCAGGCAATGCCGAAGGCGGAGAGCGCGAGCGATTCCCACCAGAAAAGCAGCCCGCTGGGAGGAACTGAATGGAGCGAGCCGACGACGGTAAGGCCGACCATGAAGAACATGCAGACGACGATGATCAAGCCGCAGACTCCATAGAGGCGGTTGCGATGGCGTTTGCGGCGGGTGAGTGGCGTTTCCGGAGAGGATTTGCGAAAAAGAAAGATACAGATGTAAGCAAGAACGAGGAACATGAGCGCCGCGAATCCCGTGTGGACGAAGCCGATGTCGACCTGCATGGCTGTGTAACCGCCGTAAGGATTCACGGAGGGAAACAAGGCCACGCCGAAGGCGAAGGCGCCGGCCAGATAGCCGGTGATTTCGTCCTGGAGCTCGTAGCCGCGGGAACAGACCAGAAAAGCCGCGATGGCGCAAAGGCCGCCGACGTAATAATTGCGCATCGGAGTGTAGTAATAATCGCTGATGGAACGCTCGAGGAGCGGGCGGGGCAGGTCATGGCCGGGCCCCAGAAGCGCGAGAACGATGGCGCCGAGGGCGAGGGTGAAGGGAAGCGACAAAGCCAGGTAACCGACGGCCCGCCGCATGGCGTAATAGGAGAGAACAGCGGGATTCTTGGTTCGTGTGCGTGTGAGCATCTTGCCTCCCGCGAATGAATTCCTCAGGACGAAGCAGAATAGCGCAATCAGGAGGCGCGCGCATTCGGCTCAAACAGCCTCGCATTCCGGATCGGAACCTATCGAAGGACGTGCGTTTGGGGATCACGCGTTAGGCTTTCGGGCCGCTTGCGCGGCAGGCCACCGGGAAGCCGGCTGCCCGCTGGTTTTTGATTCCCGACCCTCGGTAAGCTATGGTTTCTGAGGAAGAACCTTCGATGCGCGCTGCGGAACTGATGGCTCCCTTGACATTCCGGCTGACGGAGATGCCGATTGAAGATCCGGGACCGGGGGAAGTGCAGGTCCGGATCGAGGCCGTGGGCGTCTGCGGATCCGATCTGCATGCTTACACGGAGGGCGCAGTCGGCGACACTCCCAACGTCTACCCCATGTTGCTGGGGCACGAGCCAGCAGGAAGGATCGTGAAGACGGGCGCGGGCGTTACGGGACTCGCGACGGGCGACCGCGGAGCGCTCGAGCCGGCGCTGTATTGCTACCATTGCGAGTTCTGTTTGAGCGGACATCACAATGTCTGCGCGAACCTGCGCTTTTTGAGCAACCCGCATTATCCCGGTTTTTTCCGCGAACTGGTGAATCTGCCGGTGGCCAATTTTTGCCCCATCCCGGCGAGCATGTCGTTCGACGAAGCGGCGCTGGCCGAGCCTCTGGCGGTGGCCATTCATTCCCTCCGCCTCGCCTCGATCCGCCCGGGCGAAACCGTCGCGGTCATTGGCGCGGGGCCCATCGGGCTTTTGACGATCGCCGCGTTGCGGGCCGCAAAGGCAGGACGAATCTGGGCCGTGGAACCGCTGCCGCACCGCCGCGAGTTGGCGCGGGGGATGGGCGCGGACGCCATGATCGAGCCCGGAGAAGCTGCTAAGGAAATCCTGGGCGGCACGGCGCAGCGCGGCGTGGACTGCGCCATTGACTGCGCGGCCAAGGAAGACACCACCAGTCAAGCCATTCAATTGACCCGCAATGCGGGCCGCGTGGCGCTGACCGGCATTCATGCAGGCGCCTCGGTGACGATGGACGGGTCGGCCATGCGGCGCAAGGAACTCACTCTCTTCAACGTGCGCCGGTCGAACCACGAAACCGAAGAGGCCCTGGAGTTGCTCCACGCGCACCCAAGCTGGTTTCGGCCGCTGCTGACGCACATCCGGGCGATCGAACGCATCGATGAGGCCTTTGCGATCGCCAACGAATACCGCGACGGCGTGGGGAAGATGACGGTGAGGCCGTAGGGCACTTTTCCTTCACATGCAGCTCTTGCGACCCCAGTCGAAGGTGGCGGTTCTTTGATTGAATCGATCCTTGAATTCCCGGCTTCGGTGTACAGCAGAAGGAGAAGTGCTATAGCTTACGGCGGTTCTCCAATTCCCGTGAAGTTTTGAGGGGCGTGCCGGGTGGCGTTTTCTTGGGAAAAACGCCACTCAACGTTCGAGGTTCTGCTCTACACCAATTGGAGAACCGCTATAGCCACGGACAAAGGGCCATTCGGAGCGGAAGTAGGCGCGGAACAGATAGAGCGCCGTACCCGTCAGCACGACCAGGAAGGCAAAAAAC
>JASHOC010000337.1 GCA_030041305.1 Acidobacteriaceae bacterium | reverse complement strand
AGCCGTTGGCTCCGCTTAGAATCGCGGCGATGGCGATGAGCAGTATCTCTTCCAGAAGGTGCTCCCGCGTCCGCTCCACCCGCGGGTCCTTCAACTCGGCGAAATAGCTCAGGGGACTCTCCATGTCCCCATCTCATCCCCACTATCTCCCGCTGCATATAGCGTTTAAGATGCGTTTGCCCTGGCAGAGCTTCCGGCCGAATAGGCCGTACCTTCTCTGGTGTTGCAAAATGCTTGAAGTCTCCAACCGCACGGGCCGCGAGCGTGGTTCGCGCAGGCGCCTGAACCCTATAGCGCTTCTCCTTTTGCTGTTCACCGTATCCGAAAACTCAAGTGGCGATTCGCTCAAAGAATCGCCACTTTCGGCCGAAACGGCAAGGACTACATGTGAAGGAGAAGCGCATTACCGGCGCCCACCTTCGCCTTGAGGTCCGCGCACCGTAGGCCTCACATTGCGATCCGCAGGAATGGGCCTGCTGATGGCCATGGTGGCCGGTCGGCCGTGATTCACGGTGGCAAGTTGGCCTCGATTCGCCTGGAAGCTGCGCGCGTGCTGTACCTGCGAGCTCATGCGGGGAGCCGTTGGCGCACGCCACGCCGCCGCATCGGAAGGTCGCGGTCTGGCCTGCACGCCGTAGGTTCCGCCACGGAAGCTGGCGCGAGGTGCGGTGCCCCCGCGATTGACGTACCCGCGATTACCCGCGTTATAGCTGTACACGTTGTGGACGACGCGGGTGTTCAGGTGGTTGTAAACGCGGTTATAGAAGAAGTGGCCGCCACGCCAATAGCCGCCCTCGTACCCGATGCCGAAAAAGCCGAAACCATAATTGATGCCGCCGTAGAAGCCGATGTACCGCCCCCAATGGCCGGGGTAGAACATATAGCGGCCGCCATAGAACCCCCAATACCCTGGCGTCCAGAGCGCACCCTCATAGGGAGGCTCAACCCAAGCGCCGGGGACCCAGTAATAGCCATTCGGACCCCAGGCCCAATACCCGGGCTCCCAAAGATAGCCGTCCGCGGGCGGCGGCGGTTGTTGGTAGTCGGGCAGGGGCGGCGGAGGCTGTGTCGCCGTTTCCGCAGGCTGCTCCGCGTAATTTTCATCATCGGGCGCAGGGGCAGCGCCTGTTTGCTCTGGAGGTGGCGGGGCCTCCGTAGTGTACGACGGGCCAGAGGGCGCCGCGCCGGAGGGAGCCTCGTTCGCTGCAGCCGGGTCCGGCCCTTGGTCCTGGGCCGCTTGGTCCTGAGCGCCCGCAGTACTGGCGCTCACATCGGTGATTGTTGGCCTCAGCTTCTGGTGGCATCCCGTCATGCAAAACGCTGCCGCAAAAGCGGATGCAATCCATGGGGCAGTTCGAAGAAAGCGGTTCATAGCACCTCCGCGTGCTCCCATCTTATCCGAGCTCGCTAACTCTGGAGGAGCAAAATGGAGAGGGCTACCTTCTATTCCAAAAGTGCCGGCGCGAAGAGAAAACCTTTCTTCAGCGGTCAGAGATCGCGTGAATTGCGGGCTTCGCGCCGCACGGCCGAACCGCGCCCCACGCTGTATTGATTTTGGCGTCGAGGTATGGGAGAAAGCCCCCCCATTGATAGAAGGAAAGGCCCCCATTTTCCGAAGAAGTCAAACCCTTATGAAAAATCGAGCGGACCGACGAGTTAGCGAAGAAAGTGGAAAAAATCCCACATTACCCAAGCCGCAAAGGCAAATGCGGCCTCCAGGCCTAGAGCCCACCCAACCCCGAGACAAAGATTTCCATCCTCATTTCCGGATGTTGAGTGATTGCCGATCCGGACTTCCGGAAAAGGAGAAATATCTTTCGCGCGGCAGACTAAGCTGGTGGTGACCGGACCGGAAACCACCGCCGCCTCCCCGAAGACCGGCAACTCCTTAACCTCAAGACACTCAAGTGCTCGACTAGCCACGCGCTGATCTCCTTCCCAATCTCATCGGCGTCACGACTTTCCGCCAGTCGCCTCTGCCGGCCACCCTTGAGCGAGGCATGTAGCGTGCCATTCTTGGTCGCAATGATTAGCAATTTAGAATCAATAGCTCAGGAAAGATGGGTTCGGCGGCGCTTGTAAACGCATGTTTACAGATGCATAGCCACAGACCCGCTCTGTATACAACGCCTGCCTTGCGGAAGGGGCACGACCCTCGCTCAAGACGGTTTTTGTCAAGCGATCAATTGCATCTTTTGAGATGCTCGTTCTCCGCATTAACCGCCGTTTCTCCCCCGCGCTTCTGCCCGGAAAAGTAAGCGGATCGCCATCTGCGGGAAATGCCTCGGGTTAGCGGAGAAGGTGGAAAAGATCCCAAATTCCGCAAACCGCAAGGGCAAATGCGGCCTCCAGGGCGAGGGCCCAGGCAGTTCCCACCAGGCAGCTTCCTTCCTCTGGATCGGATTTGGAGTGGACTTCTGCGTCCTCCGATCGGGAAAACTCCACCACTCGGCAAACCAAGCTTGCTTTAACAGGAACAGATAGCTTCGCCACTTCGGCGAAATAGACCATCTCCTCGACCTCTGCACCGTCAAAAGCTCTGCTCGACATCACCGGTCTCCACACAACGTTCATCGGCAGATACCGACTTTCCGTGAGATTCGGAATCGAACATCGAAATGAGCCGCTCATCTCCTTCGATGTCGAAATCCTAAACGGGGATTGTCGCTTGGTATGTGAGATAGGTCACATATATTCCAGGAGCAGCATCAAGGAACACAACAACCCATTAGCCGGAACATTCAGGAACCGTGCGCTCGTTCGAGCAGTCGGCGCAATTCCAGAGCCGGCAGCCGCCAACGGCCTGTCTTTCCGGACCGGGCTCGAAAGCACAGCTTTTGTTCAATTGGATCGGAGGGCCGCGGCGATGGACAAGCTCGGCCAAAAGAAACGCAACTTCCTCCCGGAACGAGGCCAATGGACCGGGGAGATCGCCGGCAGGACCATTGCGCGCAGAAAAATATCTGGCCATCATAAGGGCCTGGCCAAACCCGTCGAATGGAAACCGCAGCAATGAACAGACTCCCAGGCCCGAACTTCGGTTTTACAGCATTTCTCCTTCGGCTGTACATTGAAACCAGGAACTCAAGTGGCGATTCTCTCAAGGAATCGCCACCTAGTCCATTCCGATCTAGTCCCGTCAAAATCGCCAAGGCGAAGCCGAAGGAAAAGCCCTACAAGATGTCGGATGGTCATGGTCTGTACCTGTGGGTGACGCCTCCGGGCGGGAAAGCATGCGCCGGCACGGCAGTGATGGGGCACTCAGAAAGTGAGATTCCACCGATCATCGGGTTGAAGCCGAGGAATCACAGAACCGCCGGAATGCGCTTCACGGCAGGGAGGGATGCGTTGCCGCGCCAATTGGTGATCAGTTCGTGGACCCCAATCTGCTCGACAATCTGCGATTGGAAGAAATCAAGGTAGAGAAAGCAGCACTGATATCGCCGCCGAAGGTCTTCAATTGCTTGGACATCGGTAGGATTTCGGTTCGGCTGCTCGAAGCTCGGAATGGCAAAAAGGCGACGCAGAGAGGCGAGTCGGCCGCCGAGAAGAACGGGAGCTTTGCTTGCAAGCGGTTGACGAACGGAATCCAGAATCCCGTTCTATAGCGGTTCTCCAATTGGTGTAGAGCAGAACCTCGAACGTTGAGTGGCGTTTTTCCCAAGAAAACGCCACCTGGCACGCCCCTCCAAACTCCACGGGAATTGGAGAACCGCCGTAGGGAGTCATTCCGACAATTGCCCAGAACGAGCGGCTTTTAGGAAGTGCGGCTGTTCCTGTTGTCGATGGTCTGCCGAATTGACCGAAGTGCCTTCCACTCCTGCAGGCGTGATCTCGCGAGTGAGTCCGAAGAATGCTGCGTACTCGACTTCCGCTTCGGCCTAGAAGGAAGCGGACTGCGAAACAAGTCTCAGCATCCTGCGGATGTCGATGTCCATTCCCGCCTCGGCGAGCCTCTTGCCGACAGCGTCGTAGACGGAGTGGTAGCTCGTCAATTCGATCTCATCGTGATCAAAAGGCGCACCATTTCTTCAATCAGTTCGCATATTGTTTGGTCGTACACTGCCGCCCCCATTGCCCGCCGTTCAGTCAGAAGTCGAATTTCAACGCCCCTTGCAGAATGCGCGGAGGCGCGGCGCTGATGACATTGCCAAACGTTGTGTCGCCGATGTCGCCATCGACCGCCTGAGGGCCGAAAAACTGTGCGTGATTGAAGACATTGAACGCCTCCACTCGGAACAGCAGGCTCTTCGATTCCGTAAAAGGCAGATGCTTCGCGACGGCCATGTCATAGTTATCCTGCCCGGCGCCATAAAAGAACCGGCGCTTCGACGTGCCTGGTTCACCTAAGGCGTTCATGCTGAATGCCGTCGTGTTGAAATAGTTGTTTCCGTTCCCGCGTGGATTCTTGTTCAGCTTCAGCGGGCCGCCGTTGTAATCGGGCTCATCGATGCTCGAATTGTTCACGCCATTCGGATTCGTTCCGATCAGAGAGTTGTCGCCGTTGTTGATCATCGTGACCGGGAAGCCCGTCGAGAAATGGGTAATTCCCGATAACGACCAGCCCTTTGTCAAACGGCCGGGAGGAAAGAACTGATCGAAGGGAAGCTGATAGTCGTAGCTGACCACGAAGTTGTGTTTCAGGTCGTAAGAAGAAATGGCATAGCTCAGCGCCGGTTCAAAGGGATTGACCTCTTCGCCCATGTTCGATGACTGGTCCATTGACTTGCCGTATGTGTACGAGGCATCGAACTCAAGGCGCCCGGAAGTGTGCCGCGCGCTCAATTGAAGAGAATTGAAGTTGGCGGCGCCCATATTAGACTGGAGAGCGTCACTGCCGAAGTTCGATCCCAGAGGGCCTCGGACGCCCTTTACGACTCCGCCACCTGCCGGGTAGTAGACCGTATTCTCGCCGAACGGTCCGCAGGTGAGCGTCCCAGGCATTACGTCGCCCGGCTGACTCAGGCTCAGGCAGAGAGCGGGATCGCCAGGGTTCGGCTCGATCAGCACGTGCTGCCGATGCGAAGAAGAGCCGATGTAGCTCGCCCCGAAGACAGTCTTCGGACCCGCTTGTCGCTCAATCGACAGCACCCACTCTTCGGTATAGGGGGTGTGATTATGCATGTCGTATCCTGGTATACCGCTGATGGGCTCGAAAGCAGCCCAGTTGATGTCAGAATCAGGATTGCTGCGCGATGAGTTGAGGCGAGCAAAGGTGTACGGAAACGGTTGACCGTTGTTGGTTCCGTCTGCCGCATTGATGAAGGGGGTTGCAAACAGTGGAGGAGCCGGACTCGAGTAGGTGATTCCGTAAGGAGCGTTCGCCGCCAGCGTACTGATGGTTTCCGCAGTGATCGCTGTATAGAATGTGCCGAAACTGGCGCGCACACTGGTTGAGCCGGGACCACCCACGATTTTCTTCAGAAGAGCGCCATCTTCGGTCTGCGGAGACCACCCCACGCCGAGGCGCGGCGAGAAGTCAAGCGCATCGGTTGGGGCTAGTGTATTGGGGACGCCCGGATCGCCTGGATAAAGAATACCTGGAGGCGCACCAGGAAAGACTACCGATTGCGCGCCCGGCACAAAGGTCGAGATCTGGTTGTATTTCTCCGACCACGAAGCGATGCGGTCCCAGCGCACTCCGTAGTTGAGCGTGAGATTCTGAAGAGCGCGCCAGCTGTCCTGGGCAAAGACTCCCAGGTATTTGTTGCGCGGATAGAATGGGTTCAACTGGCTCTGGTTATATTGGCTAGGCACACCGATGAGGAAGTCCGCGAAATCCACTCCGGTTTCCTGTCCGGCGAAAACGAAGTTGCCGTTGAACTGCGCGACTGCCGACGCGTTCACCTGATCGGCATGGAACTCGACGCCCAACTTGCTAGTGTGGCTGCCGAGTACTTGCGACAAACTGTCCGAGACCTCATAGGTGTTGTTGGTCTGAATCAGTTGATTCGCCGCCGCGCCGATGGAAAAAGCATTGAAGTTGACGTTTTCAACACTCTGACCCTTCGGATCGAGGGCCACAATGCTGTCCGATCCATCAGCGTTCACAAAGCCCTGTGATGCGAGACTGACGCCACGACCGCCGATGGGCTGGCCGAGGTTCGTGTTGTCGCGCATGTAACTCAGATGGAGCTCGTTGACCATCGTGGCGCCGAAGGTCTTTGTGTCCCCGAGCGAGAGCAACCGTGCACGGCCTGTGGTGGCTGCTGAGAAGCCAGGGACGCTGGCGCCGCTCTGTGCGACCGGATAGGGATTGATCAGGTCGAAATTGTCGATAAAGTAGTACCCCGACACCAACCCCCAACGTGTATTCCAGTCGATTCGAGAGCCGGCTTTGTCATCGCGCACCGTCTGGTTATACGAGGAGGTGGCGAAGGCGCCTGCGGCGGTATTCGGCGCGGGAATGTATTCGAGCAGACGTTGTGCCGGAACGGACCACGCTCTTTGCGGAATCATGGCTCTGGGGAAGACGCAGCGTGTGGATGAGGTGCAGCCGGGCAGGTAGTATGGCTCTCCAGACGTGACTTGATAGCCAAGCCTTTGGCTGAGAATTTTTGCGAAGTAGGGGCCGCTCACGACGCCACTCAACTGATCGCCACGGGAACCCGTCGTAAAATCGGAGAGATTGCCGGTGCGATCCTCAGCAGATGGCACGGCAATGTTGCCGGTATCGACCCCTTGCGTCTGCCGGGTTCCCTGGTAATCAAGGAAGAGGAAGAGCCTGTCTTTCCGGATAGGACCGCCGAGGGTTCCGCCGAACTGGTTCTGCCGGAAGGCTCCGCGCGTAGGCGAGAAGTAGTTGCGGGCGTCAAGATCGGTGTTGCGCAGGAACTCAAAGACGTCCCCATGAAAGGCGTTGCCGCCCGATTTTGTGACGACGTTGATCTGACCGCCGCTGAATTCACCGTATTCTGCGTCGAAGTTACTCGTGATGATGCGGAACTCGGCGATCGAGTCGAGATTGGGGATCACTGCCGTGCCGGCATTGACGTCTTCTTCGACATCGCTTCCGTTCACGCCGAAGTAGTTGGCGGTTTCCTTCTGTCCGTTGACGGAGAGATTGCCGGGATTGAGCGTGCCGGAAGGGTCGAGGATTGTTGCACCGACGTCCTGCACGGTGCTGCTGGTGATCGCCGTCTCCGGCGCCACGCCAGGCTGCAGCGAAAGAAGGTCGGTATAACTCCGGCCATCGAGTGGCGCCGCAGTTATCTCGCGACCAGTGATGACCTGACCCATCTGCGTGCTTTCGGTTTCAACATGCAGCGTGCTGTCGGTGACGGTCACGCTCTGCGAAACGCTGCCGACGCTTAGAGACGCATCGAGCGTCAGCGCGGAGTTGGTGTCGAGGGTGACGCCTTTCCTCTCATATGCCCCGAATCCAGCGGCCTGGATGTCGATTACGTATTGGCCGACGGGCAGAACAGGGAATGCGTAGTAACCCTTGCCATCGGTGCGCGTTGAGCGAGTAAGCCCAGTCCTTTTCTCTTGAACCGTAACCTGGGCGCCAACGATGGAGTTTCCCGACGGGTCCGTCACGGCGCCCGAAATGCTTCCGCTCACGCTCGCCCAGGCTAGAGCGGAGCAGAGGATCGAAGCGATGCAAGTTGTCTTCGTAGCGGCTCTTAGGATGCGAAAAATGATGAAGGTGACGCGCATTCGGAGAGGGCTTGGTTTGTCTCGAGCGCATGGACATGATAAGACATCAAGCAAGGCGTGATTCCTGCGGAGCATTGACCCTCCAGACTTGAATTGCGCTGTTGGCCTTTGCCGTTGCCGCGGTGAAGGCCAGTTTTATGTTGTGCTTGGTGCTTTTCATGCGACTCTTTCGCAACTGTGGTAACATGAAGGCATTACAAAATTCGGTAGTGGCCAGTCTTTTTCCCTGAACTACGACCAATTTGATCGTATTTGCCTCGATCACCATTGTCAATGCGCCCTTTGCAGATTCCGTCGCAAGAAGATCGCAACAAACACGCCATCACTAGGAACTTCCGACATGCCCTTTGCCAACACTGAAATTCCAGGCAGGTTTCAAGCTCTCTTGGCCGAACGCGGCATCCGAATGACTGGACAGCGCCGCGCAATTTTGAACGTGATCGAAACTGCAAAGAAACACCTGGATGCCAGCCAGATTCTTCGTCGCGCCCGCAAACTCGATCCCGCAATTGATCGGAGCACGGTGTATCGCACTCTCGATTTGCTGAAGCGACATGGCCTGATCGACGAGCTGGACTTAATGCATCTGGACGGCGAAGCGCACTATTACGAGCGGAAGCTTAACCGCGATCACATCCACATGGCCTGCCTGCGCTGCGGCAAGATAACCGAATTCGTTAGCGATCTCTTCGAAACACTGAAAGTCCAAATTGAAAAGGAATGCGGCCACCGGATTGTCGTGGCGCGGCTCGAGATTGGCGGCTACTGCTCAAGATGTCAGACCTGAGCTTTCGGAAAGGAGTGGTTCGGACGCGTATCATCGGCGGCCCACATCTCCACATACGTCCAGATTCATATTTTCCGTACAGCAGGGTAAGGGGAATGTGCCTCCCTCGTCCAACTGAGGCTAGGAATAGGCAGCAAGTATTGTCGAGAACGAGTGATCGCATCAAGGAGGTCGCCAGCAGGTCGATGGGTTCCACTCGACGGGAGTTTTTGAACCAATGTTTGAAGGGGGTGTCAGCCTCTGCCCTTTTGGAGGGCCGGAAAGGATTTGCAGTTTGGCAACTCGCAGGACAGCCGCCCGAGTGGTATCGCTCCCCCGCAGTCCGGCGGTTTATTGATCCGTTACCGATCCCGAAGAAAATGCAACCGCACAGCATACGCGAAAACATGGTCCACTACCGGGTTCGCATGATGGAGTTCCGGAAATCGCTCCATTCCGAGCTTCCTCCTGCAATGCTGTGGGGCTACGAAGGCCAATACCCTGGTCCAGTCTTCGAGGCGATGCGGGGCAAGCCGGTTCAGGTCGAGTGGCAAAATGATCTTCCTCTTCGGCACCTGTTCACGGTGGATCCTCACCTCCACGGCTGCGCGCCGCCAGTTCCCGCTGTCCGCACGGTTCCCCATCTGCACGGCTCGCGTACCGACTCGATGAGCGATGGGTTGCCCGAAAACTGGTTCACTCCCGGTCATGCAGCGGTTTATCGCTATCCCAACGATCAGGTGGCCGCGACACTCTGGTATCACGATCACGCTATCGGGATTACACGCCTTAACGTCTACGCCGGCCTCTCCGGCTTCTATCTGCTGCGCGATAGCCGGGAACCCGCCATGGGCCTGCCTTCCGGTGACTATGAACTGCCGATGGTGTTGCAGGACCGCAGCGTCGATGAGCATGGACAACTCGTCTATCGGCCCACCTTCGACGATGGCTCTCAAGCGCATGCCGGCCTCTGGGGCCCTCAGTTCTTCGGAGATTTGCCGATCATCAACGGAGCCATCTATCCCTACCTAGAAGTGGAGCCCAGGCAATATCGATTGCGCATGCTCAACGCCTCCAATTCGCGGTTCTTCAATCTCTATTTCAATCTTGCCAGCACTCCCACCGACATTCCACGCCTGGTCAAATTCCATCAGATTGGCAGCGACGGGGGCCTTCTTCCGTCTCCTGCCCTGCTTGAACATCTGTTGCTGGCGCCGGCTGAGCGCGCCGACCTCGTCGTCGACTTCTCGGGTCTCGAAGGCAAAATCGTGACGCTTTCGAACAATGCTCCAGCTCCCTTTCCCGGCTGGGATGTTCTGAACTCTCTGCATGCGCCATTGTTGGAGCTCATGCAGTTTCGGGTCACGCGCCCGCTCGCTTTAACTGGAACGTTCAGCCTGCCGCCGAGCATTGCCTTCCCAACGCCCGATCCGGGGCAGTCGGTCAGAACGCGAGATTTCCTCCTTTCAGATCAGATGGACTCCAAGGGCAGATCGCAGAAGATGCTGATTAACGGCAAAGGCTATGACGCACCCACAACAGAATTTCCGCGTCTTGGCACGCAAGAAACATGGCGTTTCATCAACACCACCGACGACGCGCATCCCATACATCTCCATCTGGTGCAGTTCCGTGTGCTCGAACGGCAAGGGTATGACGGGCCCACGCTTACACTGCGGGGGGAAGTCCGTCTCCTTGGCAAGCCTCGTCCGCCCGCCGCGATCGAAACTGGGTGGAAGGATACCGCAGTTGTCATGCCTGGCGAGGTTCTCAGTCTCCTGGTTCGTTTTGAAGGCTTCACGGGCAAATATGTCTACCACTGCCATGTGGCCGAACACGAAGATAACGACATGATGCGCCCTTTTGAAGTGGTTTCTGCCAATCAGGAACACTCCCCCCAAGCCGGCAAACGACTCCCGCTGTAGATGATGTGGCGCCCTGCATAATTCCACACCGAGCCTGCGGATCCCCATCTAAAACCGCATGACCGCCTTCTCCGCCGGACGCCGCATCGTTTCTCCTCTTTCCGTGATCTGGGCAAACTCTCTCCCGTCCCCCGCCCTTCGACTTACTCACCATAATTGAACTCGCCTTTCACTCACTGCCGAATGCGGAAAATGCCTGTAACCACCGCACTATCTTTCTTGCCCGGCGTGCTGGCGAGCGCTTTAATCGTCAACTCAGTCCCCATGACCACAATCGGACCATCATATATCGCCGAGTTATCCAGCGGTTCTGAGCTATCCACCGTGTTGTGCATAACTGCGCCGAGAGTGAATGGCAAACCCTCATTGGCATGTTGCTCTTCATCCCCCTGGGCTCGACCGCCAACAGAAAACCGGTGGAAGGATCATCAAATAGCTGGGGCTTATCACCGAACAGCCGTCGATCGCCCCAGGCATGGGTCTCCTGAATACAGGACGCGGCAAACGCGCAGGTGAGTGGATTACCCACGACACCCGGATGTAGCGTTGGGCCAAAGCGAACCTACACCATCCTGGATTCATAATCGACTCTGTGTCTCCACGCTAAATTTCACTTTTGACATTGACATCCCTTGCGCTATCCTTCTCCTTGCACTACAAATCGGGTTGTGCAGGGGACCGCGATCGAAGTAACAACGGGGGTGCATTTTGAAACGCCGAGATTTTCTGATTGGCTCTATCGCCGCTGCATCCGGCGCCTGCGGTGTGATGAAGGCGCCGGCGGAGGACATCGTCACCTTGTCCAAGCTGGAGCGCGTGGGCGTAATGGTCAATTTCCCCGGCCTGAGAGAAACGCGGGATTGGAGCCAGCCGGTGCCGCCGGGAGAAGTTGACATCATGGACGTTCCAGATCTCCTCGCGCATCGCTATCACATCCACAACGTCGAAGTACAGCAGTTCCATTTTCTGTCGATGGAGCCCTCTTACTATGAGCAGTTTCTCGGACGGCTAAAGAAGGCGAATTCCCGGATGGTAGACATGCCTCTTGAATTGGATATGAGCGGCTATACTGGAACCATCAGCCCGTGCTCTTCCGATCCGCAGATTCGTGCGCACGCCATTGAACTCACGAAGCAATGGATTGATCGAGCTGCGATGCTTGAGTGCCCCAGCGTGATGGTCAATCAAGGGCACACAGTTGCCGCCGATCCTGCATCGGCAATCGAGGGACTGAAGATCGTGAAGGATTACGGTGAGTCGAAGAACGTTGCGATCATCATGGAAGAACGCGGAAAGGACATCCCCATCGACACGCTTGTGAAGGTAATCAAGGAATCCGGGATTTTCGCAAATCCGGATATGGGTAACTTCGGAGATGAAGAAGCCACTGAACGCGGATTGCGCCTAATGTACCCGCTTGCGAAGACTGTCAGTCACGTCAAGTACAATCCTGAAAGATTTAGCCTTGAGATAGCTGTTGCGATATCGAAAGAAATGGGTTATAGGGGAGTATATTCAATTGAAGGCGACGCGCCAACAATTCTCCTTTATCTAATGATGTATCTCTGACAAATGCGACGCGATCGTCGGGTTTGTGCTTCTTGAGCTTTCTTTGCCGGCAATAATGACGATAGACTCTGAGTTCTGGAGGAAAGACATTCATTAGAAGTTGACCTGCCCTTGATTTCCTAACCACTGATAACTGGAGTTTTGCGGTTTTGTTTTCAATCGCCGCGGTGGCGTTCATGGAGCGCGATGACATGACCGAGCAGATCGCGCCGGCAGGAGCCGACGAAGCGTTCGGCTACGCGATTCTGCCCCGGGGCTCTTGAACGCGGTTCGAACAGGCGTTGGACGGCTCGACGGGGAAACGCACTCGGGCTATTGGCGTAAAGAGCTTGTTTTCAGATATTTACTTCTCGCATATAGGAGGGTGGGGTCATATCCCCGCGTCGGGCATAAGAACGAATGGTCGGGCCTCGTCGAATCGAACGAAGATTCAGAGGTGCGGGTAAGTTGAAACTCCATCCATAGGCTTTTCGTCCAATCTGGCAACTGAGGCCGAATCTCGGCAGCATTCTCGAATTCAGCTATGAGGTTGATACCATGAAAGCTCTCACCGGTCTTGTAGGCTGCGCGGCGCTGGCGGCCATGCTTCTTCCCATCTCCGCCGCCGCGCAGGTCCGCGTGGGCGAATTCGCGCCCAACTTCACGGCCACCGATTCGCGTGGCCAGAGCGAAACCCTGTCCAATTTTCGCGGGAAGTTCGTGGTGCTGGAGTGGCATAACAACGGCTGCCCCTACACGCAGAAGCATTACAACAGCGGCAATATGCAGTCATTGCAGCGGGAGTGGACGGCCAAAGGCGTGGCCTGGTTCACGGTCATTTCTTCGGCGCCCGGGACGCAGGGTTACATGACCTCGGTGGCGGAGAATGAGTATCTTGTAAAAATGCATGCCGACCCGACCGCGGTGCTGATGGATCCGGAAGGCAAGGTCGGCCATCTTTATAACGCGAAGACGACGCCGCAGATGATTGTCATCGACCCCAGCGGGAAGATTACCTACGACGGGGCGATCGACAACCGGCCCACACCGGATGTCGACGACATTAAGGGTGCGGACAATTACGTAAACGACGCGCTAACCGCGGCCATGGCCGGCAAGCCGGTGGCGGTAACACATACGCGGCCCTATGGATGCTCGGTGAAATATGCGGGCTCGCGGTTCTGAGAGAGAAATTGAAGGGTACGGGCTTTAGCGTTTGCGTGAGGACCCGAATTCCCGCGAACTCACCGATTTTGCTACGGCGCGAAGATGCGCTAACTTGTTGCCCTTGTTCCATTCCGCAGTGGCCTCTTGATGGGAACCGGATGACGTGTGAATGTCCTGTCCGGTTCTGCGAGCGCCTAGAGGTGCGACTCCCCGGGGCGACTCACGCGACAACAACGGCTCCGGACAGGTCCAGATTTTTGGTTGGAACAATCGGGATAGGGCTGTGCTATTCCGGGGCTTGAATTTTCGACTTCCCGTCGGCCCAGCGCTCTTTGCGCATCACCACGAGTTGTACAGTCAGCCGCCCCAAATAGAAGGGCCACTCATGGCCTGCGCGAGATGGCTGCGCAGCGCGGCTATGAGATCGGCCGCGAGTACATGGACCGAATCAGCGGCGTGAAGGCCCGCCGGCTGGGGCTGGATGCACTCATGCGCGACGCCCGCCGCGGCCGCTTCGATGTGCTGCTGGTCTGGGCCTCGGACCGGATCGCGCGCCGGGCAACCCAGTTCGCCAGATCCTGGTCCTCGATGACCCGTATCCTTGATAAACGATTAGGATGCGATTGAGCAATCTTCAGCAGCGAGAGGGTCGCCGGAGCCGTCCGTATTCCGGTTTCGATAGATCACCTGAAATCCGGCCGGAACCAGAATCACGGTGAGCGCGACGGAAGCCAGTAATCCGCCGACGAGGGCTCGCGCCAGGGGCGCGTAAAATTCGCTGCCTTCGCCGAGCTCTAACGCCATGGGCAGCAGCCCAATGATCGTCGCCAGCGAGGTCATCAATATAGGTCGCAGGCGCACGATAGGTCGCAGGCGCACGCGGCAGGATTCGATTACGGCCTCTGCCGCGTCTTTGGCCTCGCTCATCATGTGGTGGGCAAATTCCACGATCAGAATGCTGTTCGACATGGCGATGCCGGCCAGCATGATGACGCCCATCAGCGACATCACGTTCATGGTTGTGCCGGTAAGAACGAGCGTCACGAGCACGCCGATAATGCCTGGCGGTAGGGCGAGCAGAATAATCAACGGATCGATATACGAGCGGAACTGCGCGACGAGGATGAGGTAAAACAGAATGACGGACATGAGCAGGCCAACGCTGAAGCTGCGGCACGAGGCATGCATGGCTTCGGCGCTCCCATGCACCGTAACTGTTACGTTCTCCGGAACGTGCGATCCGGCCAGCACTTGCCGCACAACATCATCGGCGCTACCCAAGTCTTCGGTCGCTGGGCGCACATGAATATCGAGCTTGCGGCGAATCTGGTAATGATCCACTTCCGTAGGCGCGCGCATCGGCTCGATGCTTGCCACCATGCCCAACCGCGTGGGCTCGCTCACTCCGCCGGCGTGTAATGGGATTGCTACGAGATCCTGGATGGTGTGGATTTGGGTTTCTGGATATTGCACGGTCAGGAAGTAGTTATTGCCATTCTTGTTGTCGATCCACAGATTCGGAGCAATCATCTGGTTCGACGTGAGCGAGGTAATCACGTTGTCCAGAACCTCCTTTTCTGTGAGGCCAAGCTTGGCCGCGTGCAGACGGTCAACATCGACGCGCAGAGAAGGATAATCAAGGTCCTGGGGAATGAATACATCCGCGATTTTTGACGAACCGCGCAGTTGACGCGCAGTCTGCTGCGCAACGCCGTTATCGGCTGCGAAGTCCGCCCCAGAGATCTGGATATCGATGGGCGCCGGAGCTCCCATGTTCACCACCGTGTCCACCAGACTGCCGGTGGAGAAATAACATGAGAGCTCCGGCATCTGCTCCGCAAGCAGGTGCTTGATCCTGCGGATGTATGTGAAACTGCTCACCCGGCGGCCGGGCTTAAGGCCTACCTGGATGAAGCCGGTGTGCATGGCTGCATTGGGCGTGTAGACCGCGGAAAAGCCATTATCGACGCCAATGTTGTCCACGATGATGTTGAGATCGCGTGGAGGAATGGCGGTTCGGATCAGTTTTTCGGCCTTGGCGAACTCCTGGCTGGTAATGTCGAGCCGGGTTCCCGAAGGAGCCTTGATATTGATCACAAATTGGCCGGCATCCGTTTGTGGAAAGTAGGAGAAACCCAGGAACGCGTAGAGCGACAAGCTGGCCAGGAACAGCACTGCAAAAACGGCGAGAACTCATCCGGGCCGTTGCAGCACACGCTGTACCAGCGCTTCGTAACGCGCCAGCATCTGTTCAAAGTGGTGGTTGAACACCATGTTGAAGCGCGTTGCCCATCCCGGCCGGCCGGTCAGAGTACGCGCCTCTGCCGAATCCGTCTCCGATAGGTGCTCCGGGTTGTGGAGCTTCAGAAACCGCGAGCAGAACAATGGGACCACAGTCATGGCCACAAAGAAGGACGCAGCCAGTGCGATCACAACTGATGCAGCCATGGCCGTGAACAGGAATTTGCTCACGCCGCTGAGTAGAGTGACAGGAAAGAAGACGAACCCGGTGGTGAGCGTGGCGGCTAGGACAGGCAGCGCAACTTCGCGGCCGCCGTTTTCCGCCGCAATTTCCTGCGGCTCGCCCATCTCCAGGCGGCGATAGATGTTTTCGAGCACCACGACCGAGTTGTCGATGAGGCGTGAGAGCGCAAGAGCCAGGCCGCCCAGCACCATACTGTTCACCGATGAACCGGTCATCTGCAGAACGACAAATGTGGCAAAGACCGACAACGGAATCGAGAAAAACACCGCAATCGTGGCCCGCATACTGCCCAGAAAGATGAGGATCATCAGGCAGGTGAGGAATAAGCCGATGCCGCCTTCGTGCAGCAGCGTTTCGATAGCGGTCTTGACAAATCGAGACTGGTCGAAGACAACAGCCGTACGCATCGTCTTGGGTACATCGACAAGATGCTTGAGCATCGATCGGATACCGTTAACCACGGCGATAGTGTTCGAATCTCCACCCTGCTTGAGAACGGAAAGATAAACCGAACGCTGCCCGTTTACATGAACCACGTTGTATTGAAGCGCATCGGAATCCTTGAGTACTCCCACGTCCGACATCAACACCGGGTTTTCCCCATTCATCTTGATTGGGTATTGCGCTGCATCCTGGAGATTGAACTGGGCATTGGAGTAAATGTCATGATCGAGGTTGCCGATCTTAACGCCGCCGGCGGGCAGAACCAGGTTCGACTGATTCAGTGCGCGAACCACGTCCATGGGACTGAGTTGGCGCGCCTCCAATTTGTAGGGATCAACATAGAACTGGATCTGGCGCCACGGCCCGCCGAAGGGCTGCGGAATCGAAGCTCCGGGCACGCCAGCAAGCTGAATGCGCACGAAGTTCTGCGCGATATCCTTGAGCGCGCTTTCGCTCATGCCATCGCCGTTCATGGTGACCAGGCAGACTGGAAGGCTGGAGACGTCTGACTTAAGCACAACCGGAGGAAAAGTACCCGGGGGCAGATCTTTCATGTCGGAGACCGCCAGGTTGGCGATCATCGCCGCATCGGTATCGGCGTTGGTGTCAGGCTGAAAGTAAACGCGGATAATGCTGACGCCGTTGAGCGAGCGGGACTCGATGTGATCGATGCCGCTGGCCAGTGTGAAGAAACGCTCCAGATGATAGGTAATATTGCCCTCGACCTGTTCGGGCGGCATACCCGAATAGAACGTGGCCACCACGACAACCGGAACGTTCATGGACGGAAACATGTCCACCGGCATGCGTACGACGCTGCTCACGCCCAGAACCAGAATGATCAGGCAGGAAACGACGATCAGATACGGCGTACGAATGGCGAAGCGCGACATGGAAGAAATCCTCAGGCCTGTTGGAGCGGCCGATTCCTATTCGAAGTGCGGCTCAACCCGCTCACCGTCTTCCAGCCCGGAATGGTTTCCCAGAATGACAGCCTCGCCGGGCTGAGCGCCGGATAGGACCTGGATGAACTGCGGAGACTGCATACCGGTGCAAACGTTGCGGAGATGAACGATATCATCCGTATCCACGACATAGAGCTTGCTCGTGTTTCCGATTCCATCGATGGCTCCAAGGGGAACGGCTACAGTATTCGGAGCATCCGCCAGCGTCAGTTGCACCTGGGCGAACATCCCGGGGATGAGTTTGAGCTCAGGGTTCTTGAGGTCGACCTCGGTGGTCATCGTGCGCGTGGCGGACTGCACACGGTCGGCAAACGGCGTTACCTTGCCGGGAAAACGGCGGTTCAGCGACGGCACCGTGACCATCACCGGCTCTCAGTCTTGAACGGCGCCCGCATACTCCTCAGGAACCGGAAGCATGAGGCGCAGCACATCGTCTTCGGCGACGTGGACAACGGGCATGGCCTGGGTGTTGGACGAAGTGCCGGCCTGGATCATGGCTCCGTCGCTCGCGTAGCGCTGCGTCACCACCCCGTTCAGCGGCGAAACGATGCGAGTGTAGGCGACGAGCGCATTTTCGTGATCGAGTTCGTCCTTGGCTGCCTGCAAGCGGCTCACCGCCGCCTCAACATTCTGCTGCGCCGCAGCCACTTGTGCGTCGGCTTCCAGGTCGCGCGAATGGGCCACATCGACCTCCTGCAGCGGAACCAGACCTGGCTCCTTTTTTGAGACGTCGAGAATGCGTGTGCAGGAAAGATGTGCGATCGACTCCGCCGCCAGAGCGCGTTTCAGATCCTGCTCGGCTGCGGATTGTTCCGCATTCGCTGTCTGCACATCAGCCTTGGCGCGCTGCAGGTCGTCCTGCAACTCCGGAATTTCCAGAACACAAAGCAGCTGGTCCGCTTTGACGTGGTCCCCAATACCCACGAGCATGTGCCGGATATATCCTGCTTCCTTGGCCATCACATCCACTTCGTAATAGGGCTCAAGCTCCGCGGTCAGCGTTATGCTGTCGTGCATATCCATGCGGACAGCGCGGCTGACCGGAACGACGGGGATTTCCTCCGGCGCCGCGCTGGTTTTGGTGGCGCATCCAGTGCAGGCGATGGTCCCGGCCAGCAGCGCAGCCTGCCAAAGTTGTCGCTTCAAAATTATTGCCACGCAATCCTCCTCAATGCAGATTGCCCATCGCAAACTGGAATGCCGTCATTGAGCGGAGATAATCGAATCGGGCGCTTGCCGCGCCAATCAGGGCTGAAGTCTGGTTCAATTCGGCCTGATTCAGTTCCACGATGCTGCCGAGGCCGGCATCGTATCGCGCCTGCGCAAGGCGCATAGCCACGTTGCCTTCGTCCACCAGTCGCTGCATCACGCCAATCTGGAGATAGGCGTCACGCGCGTCCGCCCAAGCCATTCGCACGTCGCGCGCAATCTCAACGGTGTGCAGCGAGGCATCCTCATTCGCCGCCCTGGCCTCAAGTTTTGCCTCGGCCGCGCGCGATTGGTACAAATCGCCCGTGAAAACGGGAATATTGATGTTGAAGTCCACAGCTCCGTAATCATGGCGGATAGTCGAATCGTGGATGGGAACCTCGCCTCCCGTGGCCAACGCGTCTACCGTGGGAAAATTCAGATCGCGCTCTGCCCGTGCTTCATGTGTGGCCGACTCGCTCTCAAGCCTGAGCGCCTTCAGGTCGGGACGGTCCGCGAGCGCCTCTTTCACGTAGGGCGCAGCATCGGGATCCGGCGCCTCTGGCAGCGGCACATCCGTCAGCGTATAAGTCATCTCGCCAACCTCTCCCATGGCGGCCGCGAGTTGGGCCTGCGACTTCTCCGCATTACTGTCGGCGCGCACCAGCGCCAGTTCTGCTTCGGAAACCAGCACCTGCACAAACTGCACATCCAGCGTGGATCGCAACTGGCTCTGCGCCAGCGCCGTGACTTGTCGAAGCGTGACGCGCCGGAAGTCCAGAACCGCCTGCGCGGTTTTGCGCACGCTTTCCGCGGCCTGCGCGGCGAAATATTCTTCTTCGACCTCCATCAGCACCCGTTGCCGGACGCTCTCCACGCTCTGGCCCGCAGCCTGCGCTCCGAGATGGGCCGACCGCAGTACGTTCGTCGTGTGCCCGAAGTCCGTAATCAACTGCGTAAGCGACGCGCCTGCCGCCGTGCGTGTGGAGATACTCGAGGTCGTCAGCGCGCCGGCAGACACAGCGCTGTCGCCGTTGGCATCGACGGCGGTCAAGTTACCGAACATCTGCGGAAGATAGCCTGACCTGACCTCGGCGATTCTCTTGTTTGCCGCCTGAGCGCGAAGCTCCATTGCCAGCAACCGGGGCTGATTCTTGATTGCCCGCGTCTTGGCGTCCTCAAGAGTCAATACAACTGTCGAGTTGTGCACAACTGGCGCGGCGTCACTCTGCGGCGGATTCCCGATCTGGGGCGAAGTCGCCGCATGTGCAGTAGGGGCTGCCGGCGGCGAAACAATCTGCGCGCCGGCGAAAGATCGACCCTGGAAAGCGGCCCGGCAGAACACCGCCCCCGACACAATTTTCCTCATCCGCCCGAGCTCCCGTCCAAATGCTCTCGTTGCGGCGAATCCTCTTTAAAGTACCGATTCAATTTGTCGGATTCACCTGGAGAAGAGCTGTGCTGCCGGCGTAGAGTTTTACCGAGTGCCCGCGCATCACAAGCGCGAACGTCCCGCTGCCATCCTGCCCGTTCTCCGGCATGTAATCGCCACCGAATCCGTACACGCCGCATACATCCGGAGAGAAGATTGCCACCGATTGCTCCGTATCAGTTCCAGCGCAGCGCATTCCCGCGCCCGGCCCGGAGTAGCCCGCGGGAAGCAGGCGCGCAAACACCCCGCTCCTGCGGTTGTATGCGATTGCATCGCCGTCATCGGACAGAATCGCCTTTTCGAGGGGCGAAAATGTTGTTCCGCCGATTAGCGTGATCTCACCCACGTGGTCCGTGTCATCGAAGCTGTGGGGAAAGCTTGCGTCTCTCGACTCAAGGGTGTTCGCAATGGCGCGAACGGAGAGATTTACCGGAACTGCGGCTTCGCCGCTCCCGATCTTGTCGAAATGGATCGAGATCAGCGAAGGCCTCTGGTGTGCATAGGGCGTCGAATCGAAATGGAATGGCTCGACCGCAACCACATGGCCGGTAACCACAGTTCCTTTTGCGATCCTCTGGACGCCTGGCAGCACGACCACCTGCATCGTCTTCGCCGTCACCGTGTCGTCCACCTTGGCTTTGTTTGCGTCCACGGAATGGACAAACCGGACTGGGATCGCAGTCGATGGGGGCAAGGAAAGAGGCTGCGCAGGAGTTGCAGCGGCTGTGTACATGGCCAGATTCACTACTCCAAAAGCAAGCATCCCTAACTTCAAGACCTGTGTTTTCGGCATTTTTGAACTCCTCGGCATCGGGCATTGGAGCCCAACTCTCCGATCAAACCGCGGAGCAACCTTAAGGGATTCTGAAGTTTGCCTGAACTTTTGGCGCGCTGGCCGGCTGAGGTCGCGCAGAGTGAGATACATTTTGAGTCATGAGCCTGGCAAGCGCCGATCGATCCGGTAAACCCCTGCGCATCCTCGTCGTTGAAGACGAGCGCAAACTCGCCGCAGCCATCGCTGAAGGCCTTGAGGGCAATGGTTGCGAAGTGGCTCTGGCCGAATCCGGAGAAGCCGGCATTCGGCAACTGCACCAATCCGCTTTCGATCTGGTTCTGCTCGACATCATGCTGCCGCGCATGGGAGGCCTGGAAACATTGCGCGAGATGCGCCGCAGAGGATTTCGCACCCCGGTTCTGATTCTCACCTCGCGCGGATCGGTGGATGATCGTGTGCGCGGTCTCGACGCCGGGGCCGACGATTACCTCGTCAAACCGTTCGCATTTCCCGAACTGCTGGCGCGCGTACGCGCGCTCCATCGGCGGTCAAATCCGGCAACCACTTTGGTGCTCGAGCTTGCCGACTTGAAAATGGACCTAAGCGGGCGGGTGGCCACGCGCGGCAATATGACGCTCGATCTCACCGGCCGCGAGTTCGACCTCCTCGAATACTTGCTGCTCAACACCGGATCTGTTGTTTCACGCGAGATGGTGGCTCGCGACGTCTGGAAAACCACAGTGCGGTACACTTCTCTCGATAACGT
>JASHOC010000336.1 GCA_030041305.1 Acidobacteriaceae bacterium | reverse complement strand
GGATCGCCCCTATCCTGAATATGCCCAGATGCGCGTGCTCGACTATCATGGAGCCTCGATCTATGAAGGCGGCTTGTTTCATTTTGAACAACGGCTCGCGTACGGCCTCAACCTGACCACGTCGTACCAATACTCAAGATACTGGGATAATCAAGGCGGCGGCACGAACCAGGAGCGCAGTCAGACCCAGATAGCGCAAGCTAAAGTATGGGCGAACGGGTTGACCGAACAGCATCAGAACCTGGTGATCGCGGCCGTGTACAACACTCCCAAGTATCATGGGAACGCAGTGGCGCAGCACATTCTGAATGGATGGGGTCTTAATTCGATCTACCAGTATTTGTCCGGCGGTCCGGTATTCGTCAATCAGGCGCAGGACGGCCAGAACAACGCCAACAACTTCGAGTATCCGGATCTTGTTCCCGGCCAGCCGAATGGCATTCCCAAAAGGTCCATCAATGAGTGGTTCAACACGGCGAGATTCACTGAAGCCGTGGGCCATTACGGCGACGCGCCGCGTAACCCGAATTGGATATTTGCGCCGGCGGAAGATCCCCTCACGTTTGAGATCAACCGAACCTTCGCCATGCCATTTAATGAACAGCAGAAGCTGAGTCTCCAACTCCAGGGCTTCAATATCCTCAACCACCCCCAGTTTGGCGCTCCCAACGGGACCTATGGATCGGGCAGCTTCGGACAGATCGGGTCGACGGTGCTCGATAACCGCGAGGTGCAACTGGTGGCGAAATATTTCTTCTAGAAATAGAAATGAGATCGTCGAGACCGCGGTCGATGACGCGCGCGCGTCGGAAGCGCGCGCCACGATCGGCGGTCGCGCGTGTTATTTTTAACGAACATCAACAGCGGAGGCCGCATTCGGCCGGTCTGGCGCGGAGAAAAAATAGATGCAAGGAGGAAGAATGACTGGAGCGAGAAGAGCGATTGTCTTTTTGTTGAATCTCGCGATGTGCGGAGCCGTGGGCGCGATGGCGCAGGGCGTAGACTTTCAGGCGATTCAGCCGGCAGGATACAAACCGCTGGGTCTGCCGTTTACCCCGGGCATTCTTGCAGGCAACACATTGTATGTCTCCGGGCAGGGCTCGACCGACGCCAACGGCAATCTTCCCGAAAGCGTCGAGGACCAGGCGAAACAGTCGATGCGGAACGTGCGCGCTGTGCTGCAGGGCGCCGGGATGGACTATGGCAACGTCGTATGGATGAACGTCTATCTAGCGAGCGCCGGCGATCTCGACGCCCTGGACAAAGCATACTGGGAAGAAATCGGTCCCAATCCGCCAGCGCGCACGGTTCTGGTGGTGGGCGCGCTGGTGGGCAAGGGGCAAGTTGAGATCAACTGCATCGCGGTCAAGAGCAGTGAGTCCCGGCGCGTCATCTGCCCGAAAGGCTGGCGGCGCAGGAAAGACATGGATCCGCCCGGCATCTTGGCCGGCGATATGCTATACATTTCGGCTCTCAACGGCGCCAACCCGAAGACGGGCGAGATTCCGGCAAACTTTACCGATGAGACGCAGCAGGCGCTCCAGAATGTCTCGGCCGTGACGGAAGCCGCGGGCATGAGCATGAAGAATGTGGTGTGGGTCAATCCCTACATGAGCGTGGGCGGACAGTACGGCGCCATGGGCAAGGTGTATAGAACTTTCTTCGAGTTCGGAAACACGCCGGGCCGCGGCACGATTCAGGTAGCGGGTCTGCCCAAGGACAGCCACGTCGTGTTCAGCGCCATTGCGGGCGCGGACCTGGCTAAAAGGAAGGCCGTGCGTCCGCGCAACATGCCGCCCAGCGCGACGGCCAGCCCGGGCATTCTGTACGGCGACACCTTATATCTCTCGGCCAAAGACGGATTCATTCCCGGACAGGGTATGGTCACGCAGGATTTCGACCTGCAGTTGCGCCAGTCCTTTCGCAATCTGCTGGACGGGCTTCAGGAAGCGGACATGACCTTCTCCGACGTGGTTTTTTCCACCGTCTACCTGCGCAATGCGCAGGATTTCGCCACCATGAACAGTCTGTATAAAACGTTCTTCGGCGATATGCCTCCAACAAGGACGACGGTGCAGCAGAACGATGATTTCAGTGTGGAGGCCGCCGAGCAGATCTCGTTCATTGCTGTTCGCAACGCGCATCCACCACAGCGGAAGGGACCGGAATAAAGGCTGGATTCAGGATGCAACGCAGATCATTTGTAAAATGGCTCAGCGCGCTGCCGCTGCTGGCGCAGGTTGAATTGCAGGACATGCTGGGGACCGGGTGGGCGCAGACGGCCAAGCTTTCCACCGACAACATTTACACCCAACTCGGCGTAAAGACGCTGATCAACGGGCGCGGCACCTGGACCTATGTGAGCGCCACGCTGGAGTTGCCGCAGGTGAGGGCCGCGCAAGAAGCAGCCGCCAAGCATTTCGTCAACATCTTCGATTTGCAACATGCGGTCGGCCGGCGACTGGCCGAACTGACGGGCGCCGAGTCAGGCATGATCACCTCCGGCGCCGCCGGCTCCATCGCTTCGGGAACCGCGGCGTGCATCGCGGGCAGCGATCCGGAGCGGGTTTGGCAGTTGCCGGACACGACGGGCATGAAGAGCGAAGTGGTGATGATGGGCGGGCGGAGTGCGTTTGACAGCGCCATCCGCCTGGCGGGCGGCAAATTGGTCCTGGTGGACACGCACGAGCAACTCGCTAACGCTATTAACAACAACACCGCGATGGTTTACACCACGTCGGATACGGACAGCAGGGAAAAGGAATTCGAGACCCTGGGGAAGGAACTCGCGATCGCCAAGCAGGCGGGCGTGCCGCTTTTCATGGACGCGGCTGACGGCGTGCCGCCTATCGACAAACTGGGGAAATTCGCGAAGATGGGGTGCGATCTGTTTACGGTGAGCGGCGGCAAAGGGCTATGCGGTCCGCAATCCAGCGGCGTTTTGCTGGGGCGCAAGGATCTGATCGAAGCCGCGATGTATAACACCAATCCCTGGGAGGGCGCGGTCTGCCGTCCCATGAAAGTAGGCAAGGAAGAGATCATGGGCTGCCTGGCCGCGGTGGAGGCCTGGTATCAGATGGACTACGACGCGCTGAGCAAGGAGTGGAGCGGGCGCGTGGAACGGATCGCAAAACTGGTTGACGCCGTTCCCGGAGTCAGTACGTCTATCGATACGCCTTCCGGCAGCAACTGCTATCCGACGCTGACGGTGACCTGGGATCAACAAGCATGGAACTATACGACCGAGGATTGCGCGCGCGATTTGCTCAACGGCGCGCCGAGCATCGCGGTGGTGACAGACGACAATCCGAGCGGAGTCCTGGACCGGGTGAAGCGTCCGGGCGAGAGAAACGATAAACAAGCTGGTCCCGATCAACTGCAGATAGTCTCGATGACGCTGCAGCCGGGCGAGGAAATCATCGTCGGACGGCGGCTGCGGCAGTTGCTGCTTGCAGCCAAACAGCGAAAGGCGTAATTCGCTGAGATCTGCGGAAATCAAAGAGCGAGGAACAGGATGAAGATGGGGAAATGCGCCGCGCTGGCGCTGACGGTGGGATGCGCGAGTACGGCGGCGAAGGCACAGAGCAGCACAGCGGCGGCGCCGTCGCAGCCGTGCACGGTGCGTGCGACGACGTTCGGCGGCTGGCCCGCCGAGGAGATGGCGAACTCCTGGGTGCAGCTCATCTTCGTTCCGGAACTGGGCGGCCGGCTCATGCAGGTGACCTTCGACGGCCATCCGTATTTGTTCGTCAATCCGCAGTACGAGGGGAAGCACATTTCTCCCGAGGAGGCGCACGGAGACTGGATCAACTATGGCGGCGACAAGATTTGGCCGCTGCCGGAAGGCGACCGCGACGAGGAGCATTGGAACGGAGCTTCAACGCCGTTGGATGACGGCGTCTATCAGTTCAGCGTGCTGTTGCAGGGCGAGCGCTGCACGGTTCGCCTGGACGGGCCGCCGGACCCGCCAACCGGTTTGCAGTACAGTCGCGAAATCAGCATCGGAACGGGCTCGCCGGAGATCGACTTTCACGCGATCACGAAGAACTACACGGGACACAGCGCCGACTGGTCGGTGCAGTCGGTGTCGCAGTACAACCTGGCCGACGCCACACAGCCGGATGGCTACAATCACGATTTGTGGGCGTTCACGCCGGTCAATCCGCATTCGGCGTACCTCGACAGCTATCACGTGCGCGACGGGCTGGCGAACGATCCATCGTACAGCGTAAAGGACGGCCTCTTCCGCGTGCATTGGAAATATGTGGAGAGCGAGGTTTGGATCGACTCGACGGCGGGATGGCTGGCGGTGGTGGACGGCGCCAGTAAGTACGCGATGGTGGAAAAGACCAGGCACTTCGACCGCGGGGATTATCCGGGCAAGGCGTCGATCATCTTTTACAAGAATGGGCCGGGCGCGAGACTGGACAGCCAGGGAATGCCGCACTTCACGCCGCCCGACCAGGTGAAGACGCCCTTTTATATGGAGGCGGAAGTCAACAGTCCGATGGCGGAGCTGGGCCCGGGGGACGAATACACCTTTGATACGCAGTGGTTCCCGTGCCGGCTGGGGCTGGATTTCCATAGCGCCACGGACGCAGGGGTGATCGGCGATCCGTTGCAGGCGGTTCGCCAGGGTAATCAAATCGAGCTGACGGGCCGGTTGGGAGTCTTTTATCCCGGGCGTCTGGAGGCGCGGCTTTATGGCCGCGGTGGAGAGGAACAGCGCGCGATCGATTTGCGACCCGTCAGTCCGCGCGATTTGATCGAACTGCGCCAGACGGTTCCGGGATCCGGCGTGGTGCGGGTTTCGGTGCACCTCATCGACCAAAACAATGTGGATCGGGGCGCGCTGGGCGAAGCGATGCTGGCCGGCGAGAATGGCGCCCCATGAGCAGACTCGTTCAGGCTCAACGTCGGGAAACCGCGGCTTGGCTTTGCCGCTGATGGCTGCCTCCCGCGTGGCGCGCCTGTCGCGCTCCGGGAAGCAGCGCAGCAGGAAGAAATCACGGAATGAGGGAATTATGCATGTGCGCGTTTACGACGACCGGGCCTCACTGGCGCAAGCGGCTGCGGAACAAGCGGCAAGGGCCATCCGCCGCAGCATCGGGGAGCGCGGAAAAGCGCGCATCATCGGCGCCAGCGCCGCTTCTCAGATCGAGTTTCTTGAAGCGCTGATTGCCATGCCGGGCCTTGACTGGAGCCGAGTGGAGCTGTTTCATCTGGACGAATACATTGGCTTGCCTTCCACGCATCCGGCAAGCTTCTGCAAGTTCCTGGAGGATCGGCTGATTGCGAGAACCGGCATCGCGACCACTCACCTGTTGCGTGGCGAAGGACAGCCGGCGGAAACCATCGCGGGCGCCAACGCAGCGATTCGCGAAGCGCCAATCGACATCGCGTTTGTGGGGATCGGCGAAAACGGGCACCTGGCCTTCAACGACCCGCCGGCGGACTTCGAGACGGAGGAGCCGTTCATCATTGTCGAGCTGGACGAAGCCTGCCGCGGGCAACAGATCGCGGAAGGGTGGTTTCCGAATCTGGAATCGGTGCCGAAGCAGGCCATCTCGATGTCGGTGCGGCAGGTGATGAAGGCCGAGGAAATTCTCGCCGTAGTGCCAGGGCCGCGGAAGGCCGAGGCGATCCGGAAGTGCCTGGAAGGGCCGATCAGCCCAATGGCGCCATCGTCGATTCTGCGCAGGCACGCGCGCGCGACAGTTTATCTCGACAAGGACTCCGCAGCCTTGCTCCATGCGGAGACGTTGCGCTCCCTGAAGGAACCGGCGACCGGCGCGGGTCAGGAGGGGCGTGACCGATAGTGGAGCGCAGGGAGAGGCGCCGGCGGCCGTATCCGCGGCGGCGCGGAACCGGCACGGCCGTGTTCCCGCCCTGCGCTGGTGGATCGCCGCGGTGCTATTCGCTTCTACGGTCATTAACTACACCGACCGGCAGACGCTCTCACTCCTGGCGCCGTTTCTGAAGATTCGCTATCGATGGGACAACACCGACTACGCCAACATTATTGTCGCCTTTCGGATCGCGTACGCCATCGGCCAGGCTCTGTTCGGGCGGATGATGGATCGTTTAGGAACCAAGCGTGGATTGAGTCTGACCGTCCTATGGTATTCAATCGTTTCCATCCTGACGCCGGTGGCGCGCGGGCTGTACAGTTTCATGGGGATTCGCTTTCTGCTGGGCGCGGCGGAATCGGCCAATTGGCCCGGCGCCACCAAGGCGGTGTCGGAGTGGTTTCCACGCCAGGAGCGCGCGCTGGCTACAGCCTTTTTTGACAGTGGATCGTCTATTGGCGCGGCCATCGCCCCGCTGCTGGTTTTGCCTATCTATTTCCATTGGGGTCTGGGGCCGGCGTTTGTCATCCCGGGCATTCTTGGCTTGCTGTGGCTGCTGGTGTGGCGGCGCGTTTACTTTCTTCCCCAGGACCATCCCCACATCGGCCGCGACGAGTTGCGGATGATTCAGGCCGAGACCGGCGAGGAAAGCGCGTCAGGGCATCCCCGGATGGATTGGCGGCGCTTGCTGCGGCTGCGACAAACGTGGGGCACGATCCTGGTGCGCGCCCTCTCCGATCCCGTGTTTTTCTTTGTCGCCGACTGGTTTCCCATCTATTTAGTTGCGAAGGGCATCTCGCTGAGGACGGGTGTTTACTTCATCTGGATTCCGTTCGTCGCCACCGATTTGGGCAATCTGCTGGGCGGTTGGGCGTCGGGCAAGCTGATCCGGATGGGCTTTGCCGTGGGCGCGGCGCGCAAAACGATTATCGCCATTGGCGCCGCCGGGATCGCTCTGCTGATTCCCACGATTTTCACTGCAAATTTGGGTGTGTTGACGGCGCTCTTCGCGGTGGCGTGCTTTTCCTACGGGCTTTATACGACCATTGTGAATGTTCTTCCCACCGATCTGTTTTATTCGGAATCGGTGGCCTCGGTGAGCGGGCTGAGCGGCAGTGGCGCGGCGATCTGCACTGTCGTGGTCTTCGAGCTGGCCGGTCGCCTCTCCGACGCGCGAGCCCGACTGGGCGCCCACAGCTTCGATCCGCTGATGATCCTGGCAGGGATCATTCCGCTGGTGGGGATGGTGATGGTGCTTTGGCTGGTGCGCAACACAGCCGCCACGGAGGAAGGACTGGTGCGCAGGATATGAGGATGCCGTGTTCTGCTGCAGCCTCGAGTCGTGGCGCAATCTTCCACTGGTTTGCCCGATAACAGGCGAAGGGACGTTCGCGCCAGGAATGTGGGAATGGGCGCTTGTGCGGGGCGGCCATGGGAAGCTAGTATGGCTAGAGCCTGTTATTAACTTTGGGGCAGACAGCGTTGCGAGCGAAAATCCGGCCTGAACCGGGGTCCCCCCGGATGGGTCTTTGTCCGTGGGGTGGAGACGAGGCCGAGCCCGCAGGCTGTGGCGGGTCCACCGTCAAGGGCGAGAACGAAGTATGGCCGGATTTCCACCCCAGCGACCAAAGGCCGTCGCTGGGGACCCCGGGATTTCCACCCCAGCGACCAAAGGCCGTCGCTGGGGACCCCGGGATTTCCACCCCAGCGACCAAAGGCC
>JASHOC010000335.1 GCA_030041305.1 Acidobacteriaceae bacterium | reverse complement strand
TTGGACGAGGTTCGTGCCTATGTTGAAGCCCACCTCGACCGTCCCGTTCGCCTGGCTGAGCTTGCACGCCTGGTCGGGCTCAGCCCTTTCACCGTGCAGCGGCTTTTCAAACGATCCATGGGCGTAAGCCCGTTGCAATATCAACGCGCGCTGCGCGTCCACTCCCTGCGTTACGCGCTCAAACAAGGAGAACCCGTGACCCACGCCATCTATAACGCTGGCTTCAGTTCCTCCAGCCGCGCCTATGACGGCGTCCCGCTCGGCATGGCCCCCGCCCGGTTCGCCCAGGGGGGCCGAGGCGAAAACATCGCTTACACCGCCGCCCGCTCTCCCTTTGGCTGGATCGTCGTAGGCGCCACTGAGCGAGGGCTTTGCTGGCTTTCACTGGCCGGCACGCGCGCTGAAGCCGAAGCCACTCTCCGCGAAGAGTTTCCTGAAGCCGCCTTCCGCCGCGATCCGTCCCTCTCCCGATGGGTCGACCTCGCCGTGGCCTCCGTTTCCGGCGCCGGCAACCCCTCTCAAACACCTGCCGCGCTCCGGGAACTGGCGCTCGATCTGCGTGGAACTGCTTTCCAACTCCACATCTGGCAGGCCCTCCGCCAGATTCCCCGCGGCCAAACCCGCAGTTACAGCCAGTTGGCGCGCGAACTGGGTCATCCCAAAGCCGCCCGCGCCGTCGCCCGCGCCTGCGCGCTCAACCGCGTCTCTCTCCTCGTTCCGTGCCATCGCGTGGTAGGCGGATCCGGCGCCCCCACCGGCTACCGCTGGGGCATCGACCGCAAAACCCAGCTCCTGGCCGCGGAGAACCAGCCGCGCTGATCGCCCCGTCGCCCCCCGCCGTGGCTTCCAAAGCGTCCGGCCAGCCTTCTTTTTCCTCGCGTATGCGCTTGATTTATCACAGTTGTAACCTTGTATTCACATTCGCCCGGTAGCCTTGTTTGTTGTGAGCGCCAACCTGCCGGAAATCCGCGCCCGTCAAATCCCCGTGCAGAAGCTGAAGCCTCCCGCCGCCCAAAAATCGGCCCCGTCGATGCCGCCGACGCCCGAGCCATCTCCGGTCCGCCGCTTCCTTCTCGCGCGCGGAAACTCGGCGCTCGCCGATCGCGGTTTTCACTGGCTCATGGTCCTCTGCGCGCTCAGCATCTTTGGCATCGTCGCGCTGATCCTCTGGCAACTTATTCTGCGCTCCCAGCTAAGCTGGCACGCCTTCGGTTTTCGCTTTTTTTATCAGTCATTTACCGACCCCGATAGCGGCCGGAAGATGTACTGGGATCCGGTCAACTCGCAGTTTAGCGCTGTGCCTTTCATCTATGGCACACTGCTTTCCTCGTTTCTCGCCTTGCTCCTCGCCGTCCCTTTGGCCATTGGCGTCGCTGTCTTTCTCACCGAAATGTGTCCGCGCGCCCTGCGCGGGTCGCTCGCCTTTCTCACCGAGCTGCTGGCCGCCATCCCCAGCGTCATTTATGGCTTTTGGGGGTTCTTCGTCCTGGTGCCGTTACTCCGCGAGCATGTGAATCCTCTTCTGGTGCAGTGGCTTGGCTGGACCGGCCTCTTCAATAACGACAATCCCACCGGTCTCGGCTTTCTCGCCGCCGGGGTCATTCTCGCCATCATGATCCTGCCTATCATTTCTTCGCTCACGCGCGAGGTGATGACCGCCGTGCCCCATTCGCAGCGCGAGGCCGTCCTCGCCTTAGGCGCTACGCGTTGGGAAATGATCCGCATGGGCGTGCTGCGCAACGCCCGCATCGGCATTGTGGGCGCCATCATTCTCGGCCTGGGCCGCGCCCTCGGCGAAACCATGGCCGTCACCATGGTCATCGGCAACACGCCCGAGATTCACCGCTCCCTGCTCTCCAACGGCAGCTCCATGGCCGCCGTTATCGCCACTCAATTTACTGAAGCCGTCGGCGACATGCACCTGAGCGCGCTCATTGAGCTTGGCCTGGCCCTCTTTATCGTCACCATCATCGTCAACGCCTTTGCCCAGTTGCTGGTTTGGGCTGTCACCCGCGGCGCCCCCGTGCAAACGCACTAAGGAGAAACGGATGAGCACGAACAGTTTCCCGCTCCGTTCCCGATTGCGCACCGTCACCGACCACGCCGTCACCGGCCTCACCATCCTGGCCACTGTGGTGGTTGTCACGCCTTTGGTCGCCATTTTCGCCTATCTCGTGTATAAGGGCGCCAGTTCCCTCAACCTGGCGTTCTTCACCCAGATTCCCAAGCCCGTGGGGGTCGCCGGTGGCGGCATGGCCAACGCCATCGTCGGCTCCGCCATCCTTCTCGCCATCGCCAGCGCCATCGGCGTGCCCATCGGCATCGGCGGCGGCGTCTTTCTTGCCGAGTTCGGCCGCGGAACCAAGCTGGCCAACGCGGTTCGTTTCACCGCCGACGTCCTCAACGGCGTGCCCTCCATCGTGATGGGCCTCGCCATTTACGCCCTCATTGTGATCCCGCAAAAACATTTCTCCGCCCTCTCCGGCGGCGTAGCCCTCGGCATCATGATGATTCCCACCGTCTGCCGCACCACGGAAGAAATGCTCATGATGGTGCCTCACGCCGTCCGCGAAGCCGCGCTCGGTCTCGGCGTTCCCAACTGGCGCTCGGTGCTTTCCATTACCGTTAAGACCGCTTCGCCGGGCATTATCACCGGCTGCATGCTGGCCTTTGCCCGCGTCGCCGGCGAAACCGCGCCGCTGCTTTTCACCGCCCTCGGAAACGACTTTTGGAGCTCCAGCCTCAACCAACCCATCGCCGCCCTCCCCCTCCAGATTTACGTTTACGCACTCTCGCCCTACGATGACTGGCACCGGCTGGCCTGGGCGGGATCGCTGGTTCTTATCGTCTTGATCGTGCTTGCCGTTTCACTGGTCCGCTATGTCACCAGCCGCGGCGTTTTGAAGGGAGCAAGTTAACCGGCATTCTCCTTCGAGAGTGCCGTTTTTGAGTGCTGGCAGAGGTGGCGATTTCTTGAGCAAATCGCCACTTGAAAGTTGCGGTTCCTACCGAGGGCAGAAGGAGAAATGGGTACGTGGGCGTTGGCATCGAAGTCACCAACCTGAATGCTTGGTACGGCGCGAATCACACCTTGCAGGACATCAACCTCAATATTCCCGCCAACCACGCCACGGCGCTGATCGGCCCCTCCGGCTGCGGCAAAAGCACCTTTGTGCGCTGCCTGAACCGCATGCACGAAACCAATCCCATTGCCCGCGTCACCGGCTCGGTGCGCATCGGCGATCTCGACATTTACGCCGAGGCCAAGCCGGTCGAGATTCGCCGGCGCGTGGGCATGGTCTTCCAGCGCCCCAATCCTTTTCCCACGATGTCCATCTACGACAACGTCGCCGCCGGCCTTAAGCTCAACGGCTACAAAAACCGCCGCTCCCTCGACGAAATCGTCGAAAATTCGCTCAAGAACTCAGCGCTTTGGGACGAAGTCAAGGACGACCTGAAGAAAAAATCCGGGGCCAGCCTCTCCGGCGGCCAGCAGCAACGGTTGTGCATCGCGCGCGCCCTCGCCGTCGATCCCGAAGTGCTGCTCATGGACGAGCCCGCCTCGGCTCTCGATCCAGTTTCCACTTCTAAAATTGAAGACCTCATTTTTCAGTTGAAGGCCCAATACACCATCGTCATCGTGACGCATAATATGCAACAGGCAGCCCGCGTGGCGGAAAAAACCGGCTTCTTTCTGAACGGGAGGATGGTCGAGTTCGACTCTACGCACAAGATCTTCACCAATCCTTCCGACAAGCGCACTGAAGACTACATCACGGGCAGGTTCGGATGACACGCATACGTTTTCAGCAAAGCCTTGAAGATTTGAAGGAGAACCTGCTCGTCATGGCGGGACTCGCCGAGCAGGCCATTCAGCGCGCGATTGAAGCCTATCGGGTCCGCGACCTCTCCATTTGCGACCTGGTCAGCCGCAGCGAGATCGCGATCAACCGCATGGAGCGCGACATCGACCAGGCTGCGCTCGATCTGCTGGCCATGGAGCAGCCCATGGCCATCGATCTCCGCTTCATCTTAAGCGTCATCAAAATCAACGCCGACCTCGAGCGCGTGGGCGACGCGGCGAAGAGCATCAGCGACCGCGTACGCAATATGGAACAGATGCCGGTCGCCGAATTGCCCGTCGATATTCCCCGCATGGCCGGACTCTCTGCCGACATGGTGCGCAAAAGTCTGCAGGCGTTCATCGAGGCCGATGCTGAAGTCGCCCGCCACGTCCTCACCATGGACGACGCTGTCGACACGATGAACCGCGCCGCCTACAAGGCCCTGACCAAAGTCATGGAGGAGCAGAGCCATCTCGCTCCGCAAGCCCTCAACGCGCTCATGATCTGCCGCAGCCTCGAGCGCGTCGCCGACCACGCCACCAACATCGCCGAAGATGTGATCTTCTGGGTGCAAGGCGCCGATGTGCGCCACCACAAGAGCGTTACCGCCGCCCAGCCGCAACAAAAAGCCGTTTGAGACAACTCGGCCGAGGCTCAAGATCGGGTTTGATCCGTCTACGCACCCCTCTTCCGGGGAAGTGTTCAAGCCATATTCCCGCGGAGAGAAGAGTTACGCGGATGGCGGCATGTTGAGTCGCTTCTCGATTTCGAGAATGCGGGATTCGAGCGTCCCGATGCGTTGCTTACGGCGGTTCTTCAATTCCCGTGGAGTTTTGAGGGGCGTGCCAGGTGGCGTTTTCTTGGGAAAAACGCCACTCAACGTTCGAGGTTCTGCTCTACACCAATTGGAGAACCGCTATAAGACTGGCCTCGGTCTGGTCTTGGCCCTGGAATCGCTGTTGGACCGACACTGTAAAACCGTAGAACGCTTTCAAGAGCTCCGTCCGGGAATCGCGAATTTTCTCTTCGATACCCACTTCGAGCCTTTCCAACCGCTCGTCCATACGCACTTCGAGCTTCTCCATCCGATCACGGAGGTTGCCCCCCGTGCGGTGAAGTTGCGAGCGCAACTCGGCGATGTCCTCTTTGGTTGCGAAATTGATGGGGGTGTCGCTCATCGTTCTCCTTTCATGCCGCTCCCCACAACAATAGGCCTGCTTTACCGGGTCGCGACCCGCATGCCCGCCAGCTTGGTCCGCGCCCGCGCCGCTTCCGGCGTTTGCGGATGCCGGCGGATGAGTTCGCGCAGCTCGTCGATCCCTTCCTGCCGCTTATTCAACGCTAACAGCGCCAGCCCCTTGTGCAGTTGCGCCGTAGGAGCCTTGGCGTTGCCGCTGAAACCTTCGAGCACTGCGTTGTAATCGTTGATCGCGTCGTCGTATTGCTTTTGCTCGTAGGCGATCTCGCCCAGGTAGAACTGCGAAGTTCCCGCCATGTCGTCCAGCGGATAATAGTGCACCACGTCGCCGAACTCGCTGGCTGCCAACTGATACCGGCCTGCGTTGAAGTCGCGCATTGCGCCTTGAAACGTTTCCTTCAGCGGCGGAGCTTGCATTGCCGCCGGCATACTGTTCGTGGCGCCCGGCGCACCCCCGGGTGCTCCCATTTGGCCTCCTGCGGGATTGGCCGCTCCTGCCGGATTGGCCGATTGATCCGCGCCCGGCGCTCCGGCCGCCGGGGCTGCAGCGCCTCCTGCGGGAGAACTTCCCTGATTCATCGCGGGCGCACCGGGAGCCGCGCTCGGCATCGCCCCGGGCGTCGCCGCATTGGCCTGGTTCTGCTGCAGGCTCTGTAGTTGCGACTGCAAACTCTGAATCGATTGATCCAGCTTCCCGATGCGCGATTTCAGCTCGTCAACCGAATCATTGAGCGACTGCACTTGACCCGACACGGTATCGACCTTGCCGTTCTCGGTCTGAGTCTCTGCGTCCAGCTTCTGCTGCAGCGCAGTCACTTCCTGGCCCATCTGTTTGGCTTGATCGGCCGTCTGCTGCGCAAGGTTCTGCATCACGGCAAAATGCGAGTCCAGCGTCGACTGCAATCGCTGCACCATGTCCATGAGCTGTTGCACCTGCGTCTGCAGGGCGACCATCTCTTTTGAAACTGCGTGCGCGGGTACGCCGGCGGGCGCCAGCACCATGGCGAAGGCCGCCGCTACAAGGAGGCGATTGCGAATTCTGTGGTGTATCTGCATGCTTCACCCAACCATCATGATAGTGCAAAAGCCCTCACCCGGTTGCCGGATCGCCTTGCCGCGACCCGTGCAGCCGGGGTGAGAGCCGTGGAGCTCTCCCGAAGCCAAATCGGCTCATGTGAGCGGTTTTATTGGTCCATCGAGAAGCCGCCGCGGCGGTTCAATTGCCAGCATTGCTCGTTCGATTCGGTGCAGAACGGCTTCTCCTTGCCGTAGCTGATCACGCGGATGCGGTTGGCCGCCACGCCGTCCGTCACCAGCGCGTTTTTCGTCGCGTTGGCGCGGTTCTGACCCAGCGCCAGATTGTACTCATCCGATCCCCGCTCGTCGCAGTATCCGCCGATCACAACCTTGATGTCCGGATGGCTCACCAGGTAGTTCGCATCCTTCGACAGCGTGGTCGCTGCGTCATTGCGGATGTCCGCCGTGTCGTAATCGAAGAAGATGTCCTGAACATTGGCCTTGAACGCATCTTCTGCGCTCATCCCGGTGGTCGGGACCGCCACTGCCGGAGGCGCATTCACCGTGACCATCGCCGAAGCGTCGGCCGACCCGCCATCGCCGCTGGCGGTGAGATGATAGGTCGTCGTCTCTGTCGGTGTCACCGTCCTCACGCCTGTCGACGGCACCTGGCCGATGCCCTCGATCGAAATCGTGTTCGCATCGGTCGTCTTCCAGGAGAGTTGCACCTGGTCACCGGCCGAAATCACCGCAGGCGTCGCCGTCAATTGCGCGGTCGGCGCCGGCGCCGTCGCCGGAGGAGCGGTTGCGGCCGGTGGAACTGGCTGCTTCTTCTTGCAACCCGCCACGGCGAAAAAGGCAACAAATAAGAAAATGGGCACAACGCTGCGATACCTTCGATTCAATGGAGTACTCCTTCTGGAATATACAGAGATTTTCGCGGATGATTCGGTCTCTTGAGCCTCTGAAGTCCCGCAGCCGCGCCTGCCTTCTCGATCCTGCATCTTTCCAGGCCCTGCTCATCGACCGGCAAAACAATTCTATGGCTGAGGGGTAAGTCTCGGCTGTGGCCGATTTCACCCTGAAAAAGTTAATGTTAAGGCCGGTCGCGTGCTGGCTACGTCACCGGCGCCCGGACTGCTCTTCTCCGTCGAAAAAGTCGGAGAAGTGCCTTGCAATGAAGAATCTAGTTTCCGCGAATCCGTCTCTTGCCAGGTTTTCATCTGCGGTTCACTTCCCAACTCCAGTTAGGCATAAAGTTGTTGCCCGTGTGCGTCAATTGCTCCTGGTGGGTGCCATCCGACAGCATCTCCCAGATTTGCGTGCGCCCGCCAATGGCGCGTTCGAACACGATGTGGCGCCCATCCGGCGACCACGACGGAAAATCGTTGCTCCCTGACTCGTGCGTCGCCTGCAACCACTGCATGGAAGCGATATTGAAAATGTAAATGTCCTGTCCACCCGGATCGCCCGGCCCATACTTGCGGTTCCAACTGAAGGTCAGCAGGCCGCCGTTCGGAGCCCAAGAGGGAGAAACCGCATAACCGCTGTCGGTCATCCGCTGGACGTTCGAGCCATCCTGGCTCATGACGTAAATCTGCGGTTCGCCGGTGCGCCCGCTGACGAACGCGATCTGCCCATCGGTCTTAGGATCCCATACAGGCGAAGTGTCGCTGCCGAAAGAAGTGATCTGGTGCGCCCCGCCCCCATCCGCGCCGGCAACCCAAATCTCCGGATGCCCCGTGCGCGCCGAAGAAAACGCAATTTTCGTCGAATCCGACGACCACGCCGGCGACTGGTTGCTTCCGCTCTCCGCGCCCCCGGGAAAACTCACCAGCCGGCCCAAATCGAGCGAGTACATGCGGATCGCCCAGCCCCGGCGCTCCAGCGAAGCAAACGCCACCCGCGAATTATCCGGCGATACCCGCGGCGAAAGCGAGATCGTACCCAGGTGCGTGATCTGGTGCTGATTCGCCCCGTCGTAATCCATCACCCAGATTTCCTTCGACCCGGTGCGCGAACTGACAAAATAAATCTTGGTCTCGCAGATGCCGTTAATCCCGCCGCCCAGCCTGTAGATGATTGCGTCGGCAAACCGGTGCGCAATGGTGCGCGCCATGTCTTCGTTCGCGGCTTCGTCGTATTGCTGGTTAAGCACCTGCGGGTTCGCCGTGTTTCGCGCATCGTCGAGCCAGCCGGAAACCACCAGCCGGCCGTTGTTCACGGCAAATCCGCCAAACGCCACCATCGCCGCATCCGCCGGAGACGCCGACCACTGGCTCAACACCATTTCCTGCGGCGTGCCCGGCATCGCCTGCGGGGCTAGGCTCTTCGACACCATCTCGAAAATGCCCGCATTGTTCAAATCGTTGAACAGAGTGCCGTCAAACACGGCCTTCAGCGGCGCGGTCTGCGGGTCGTTGCTCCCCGGTTTGAAATCGGCGACCGCAAGCCGAATGTTGGTGTTGCTTAAGTTGGTTCCGGTGTGGACCCAATCCTGAGCGGCTAGGTTTTTTGACGGAAACGTTGCGATGGTCAGCAAAAAGAGAGGCAAAACCCGAAAAATTGCCTTCATGCGATGAGCGATCCTTCCTGCCTGATGCCGGATGATCGTGCGCGCGGCTTCGAATGAGCCTATTCTGCATGACGCAGAACGGGCCGAAATGTCAACCCCCAAAGGCGTGACCTCGATGATGGATGGAATGGACTCAGCGCTTCGAACGACCTGACGGCCTGCGGTTCGGAAAGAGCCTATGTGCAAGAAACCCGTTGTGCGCGAATCACACCAACGACGGTCCCAGGATAATTCCCTAGTACTCACAATAATATGAAACCTTCAGCGTATTTTGATTATAAGCCCCCGGCAACGACCCGAATGTGTCCACACGCTGCACCGCGCGTTCGCAGGATAGATCCAGCGTGGGGCTGCCGCTTGAGCGGTCCAGTTGCAGGCTGCTCGGACTGCCGTCGCGGTGAATGGTAAAAATCAGGTAAACCCGCGCCCCGTGCGGCGTTCGCGGATCCACTTCCTGCTTGTACCAGCTATTCGACATCTTGCGGTTAATTTGGTCCACGTACCACCCGAAGCGGCTGGCGAAATCGTTATCGCCCACCGTCGTGGGTCCGTTTGACGCCATGGACGGCGTCGTGGCGCGCGGCATCACCGATCCTGTCTGCTCGCCGTAGGCGGCGCGGTTCTGTTGCGGCGTTGGTTGGTGCTGCTGCGTCTTCGGCCTCGTCTCCCGCTGCGGTTTTACCCGCCTGCCCGGAATCGGAATCGCCTTCTCATCCACCTGCTGCAATTTCTTGGGGCTGAGCTCGGCGGGAGCCTCGCTCGGGGTCTCGGTCGCCAGCACGTTCTTGTTCATCTCTTTGGCCGGCAACGGCAATGTACTGCTCACCAGGTTCACCTGCATGGCCCCGCCCAGACCCGCGTTGCCCCAGATGCTGTGGCGGAACAGACCGCTCACGACACCATAAAGCACCAGCGCCGCAATCAACCCTCCGTGCAACGCCAGCGAACCGATGGCTGGCCGCGCGAACGGCTCCGGCGCCAATTCTTCTTCCAAATTCTCCACGCGTTCCAAAACGGTGTTCATGCTGCGCCGCTCTATTCCCCTGCACGGCCCTTGGTTTCCAGCGGCTGCGTCACAATCGACACATTCGTGATCCCGGACTGCTTCACCGCGTCCATCACGGTGGCGAAGGCTCCGAACGGCACCGTCTGGTCGGCGCGCAGATAAATCGACTGGTGCGTCGGGTCCACACCCGCCTGGTGCAGCCGCCCCGGCAAATCGTGAATGTTGATGGGCTGATCGTTCAGAAAGACATTCTGGTCTTTGTCGATTGTCACCACCATCCGCTGTTCGGTGATCTGCTTCACGGTTCGCGTCTTGGGCACGTTCACTTCGATGCCCGACTGCAAAACCGGTTCGGTGATCATAAAGATCACCAGCAGCACCAGCACCACGTCCACCAGCGGCGTAATGTTGATCTCCGCCAGCGACGAGCGTGTCTGGCCATTGCTAGTTGAAAACGCCACTTCGCGCCTCTCTGCTCATCACCGGCACCCCACCTTCGCCATCCAATGCGGCGCCCACCTGGGAGCCCTCTGCGCACGCGTCCTTGTTTTTGCGGCTAAAGCGGGAAACCGGGTGACTACTTGTAAAGTCCGCGCTCCGCCTCCCGCGGATAATCGCCGGCTGCCCGCGGCGGCGCAGTCTGCGCCCGCACCGGCGCCTCCTCCAAAGAGTTCAGCAGCTCGCGGCAAAAATCGTCGATGGCCGAGGCAAACACCCGGATGCGTCCCGAGAACTGGTTGTACGCCACCACCGCCGGCACGGCCACAAACAGCCCCGCCGCCGTGGTGATCAGCGCCTCGGCAATGCCCGGCGCTACGGCCCGCAACGTCGCCGCGCCCGCCTCGCCCAGGCCGTGGAATGCGTCCACGACCCCCATCACAGTGCCGAACAGCCCTACAAACGGGCTCGTGGCTGCGATCGTCGCCAGCCACGTCATCCGCCGCTCCAGGATCGTCACCGCTTCGCTCGACGCCGTCTGCGCGGTCCGCTCCAGCGGCGTCAAATTCCGTGGCGGCCCCGAACCGCCCGTCTGCCGCTGGTACGTGTCGTACACCTCTTCGAAGACCTGCGCCAGCGGGCTCGACGGATATTCGCCCGCCAGCGCCGCAATCTCCTGCAGCCGCGTCGCTTTGCGAAACGCCCGTACAAACCGGCGGCTCTCCTTGGTCGCCTTGCGGAACATCGACATCTTGGCGAAGATCACTGTCCACGAGTAAAGGCTGGCGAACAGGAGAAGCACCAGCACGCCAATGGCGATCGCTCCGATGTCGCTCATCATCTGGGCCAGCGCGCTAAAGCCCTGCGTGCCTAACGGCACCGGGCCCGCGCCGCTGTCAGCCTGCAAAACATACACCAACGCCGCAGTCAGAATCGGGTTCACCTCATATCCACGGTATCAGACGCGATTCCGCCCTCCAAGTGATCGATCGGGCGCCCCCGCCGCGCAAAAACCGCAAACTCCTTGACCCTGAATTGGATGCCCAATTCTTTCCATTCGTGCTATGCTGCGCTCGGATTTCCATGCAGGCGCACTCAACTTTCGCCACGTTTTTGTTCTTGCAGCTAAGGTGGGAGACTATGTTCATTCTCTTCACGAACCACCGCAATAGATTGGATACTCATGCTCGTTGAGCTACGCGCTGAAAATTACGCCGTCATCGATCACGCCATCGCCGTCTTCGGTCCCGGCCTCAACCTCCTCACCGGCGAAACCGGCGCCGGCAAATCCATCCTTGTGGATGCCCTCGCGCTTCTGATGGGAGGTAAAAGCTCGGGAGAGCTGGTTCGCCACGGGGCCGAGAAAGCCGTCGTCGCCTGCGTCTTCGAATCCACCCCCGGCGCCGAAACCATCCTCGAAGAGAACGGCATTGACGCCGACGGCGCCGACATCATTCTGCGCCGCGAAATCTTCTCTACCGGCAAAGGCCGCGTCTTCGTCAACAATCAGCCCGCCACTGTCACCGTCCTCAAGCAGCTCGCCCCCGAGCTGGCCCTCGTCCACGCCCAGACTGAAACCCTCTCCAGCTTCGACCAATCCCAGCAGCGAACTCTCCTCGACCGCTTTGGCGCCATTTCCACAGACGCCGTGGCCGAAGCCCACGCCCGCTGGCGCGCCGCTCAAACCAAGCTCGTCGACCTTCTCCAAGGCGAGCAGGATCGCCTGCGCATGGCTGATCTCTGGACCTACCAGCGCCGGGAAATCGAGTCCGCCCATCTTGAAGCCGGGGAAAACGAAGCCCTCGAAACCGAAAAGCGCGTCCTCGCCAACGCCGAAAAACTCTACGCCGCCGCCATGAGCGCCTTCGACCAGCTCTACGAGGGCGGCGCCAGCGCTGAAGCCGCCCTCCGCGCCGCCCTGCGCAACGTCGAAGAGCTCGCCCGCTACGACGCCCGTTTCACTGACTCGGCACAGCAGCTCGCCTCCGCCCGCGCCACCGTCGGCGACGTTGCCGCCACGCTCCGCGACTACGCCGCAGGCATCGACGCCTCGCCCGAGCGTCTCGCCGAAATCGAAGACCGCCTCGCCGTTCTTGATCGCCTCAAGCGCAAATACGGATCCACGGTCGCCGATGTCATCGCTTTTGGCGAAGAAGTTGCCCACAAGCTCGCTGATATTGAAGACCGCGACGAAATTCTCAAAGCGCTGCGCATCGAACTTGACCAGGCCGCCTCGACCTATCGCGCAGCCGCTTCGGCACTGACCGTCCAGCGCCGCGCTGCGGCGCAAAAGCTGGCCCGCCTCGCCGAATCCCAAATCAATTCCCTCGCCATGAAGGCCCATTTCGAAGTCGCCGTCGAATCCGCCGAATCCGCCGGGGAATCTTCAGCCGAACCGGAACCTGTATCAGAGCACGCCTTCAGCCTTGCCGATCAAGCAGACTCTGTTGTCTTGAAAGGGCACGGCTTCAGCCGTGCCGAAAATGCAGCAGAAAAAGATAACGGGGCTTTAGCCCCTGAGGGAATCGAATCCGCTGAAGGCACTCCAAAAGACGAAGGGGTCGCATCCCCCGCCGCCTGCACTCCTCACGGCTGGGATCAGATCGAGTTCCGCATCGCAACCAACCCCGGCGAGCCGCTGAAGCCCCTCACCGAAATTGCCTCCGGTGGAGAGTTGTCGCGGGTTCTGCTCGCTCTTAAAGTGGCAGTTGAAGAAAGCTCCTCAAAAACTAAGAAGAAACGTCCAACTCCGCGCACTCTCGTGTTCGACGAGATCGATATCGGCATCGGCGGCCGCGCCGCCGAAGCCGTCGGCCAAAAACTCAAAGCTCTTGGCCGCGTCCAGCAGGTCCTCTGCGTCACCCATCTGCCCCAGATCGCCGCCTTTGCGGACCAGCATCTGGCCGTCGAGAAGCGCGAAACCCAAAACCGGACCAAGACCCAGATCCACACCCTCGACGACCAAGCCCGCACCCGCGAAGTCGCCAGGATGTTAAGCGGGGCCAAAGTCACGGAAACCAGCCTCCAGCACGCCGCCCAAATGATCGCCGCGAGCAGATAGGCAGGCTGCATAGCCGTCAGGTCTTTGGCCGCAAGTCAGGCCCCATGCCGCCGCGATCATTCAAGCCGTCCACGGCGCCGCCCCAGGATTTCTCACAGAAATCTCGCCGGCTTAAAGTTGAATCTTCAGCAATTGCCATGAATCCGCATCGGGATCGTTTCACGACCGATGAGCGACATTCACGAATTTGTCAAGCAAAGAATTTACATCTTACACAAAACAAAATACTTATAGCCTTCCGGTAATTTCCCCTTTTGGACGCACAATGAATCCATGATCGTTTTTCTCTCGGCGCCCACGAACGCGGAATGTCCGTTCGATGCGCCCCGCACACGCCGGCAACACCGGCGAAAATGCGCATAACCAGTTTGTTTTCTTTAATCTGTCGACAACCCGCTTGTTTTCCTATATTTACTTCAATTCATGGCTCGTATCTGCTTGAAAAAAAGGATATTATGTCCAGAAACCGGGGGGGGGTGGGGGTAGGTAGCCGAGGTCCATCGCCGCACCCAGTTTTGGCCGTCCCGGCAGTACCCTTGCCATGGGCGCCATTTGCCATGCGATGGATCTCGACGCAGTCCAGGGAAAGCATCAAGCAGTTCTTCGCCGCCAGACCGACCGCTGCTCGAGGCCCACTGTCATGGTTGCTTTTCCCGACGTGCGGGCCGCGCTGGAAGCCGGCCACACGCCAAGAACAAAGAGGAGGATTACGCCTGAATGAGGAGGGATTACGCCAATTGGCTTTTCTCCCGCGCCACCACATTCTCCACTAGCGGACGCCGCATTCCCAACCGCGCCAAGATCAAATAAGCAAAGAAGCCAACCGCGAACGAATAAAGCACGGCCGGATTGTCCGCTTTGACCCATGCCGCCGGAATCCCCGGCAGGTGGTCTGGAATCCCGGCAGCGAAGCCGAGAAGCCAGGCAATATAACCGGCCCAATTGACTCCGGGCTGCGGGCCGCGCCATTTCCTGCCGGCCAGGAAATAGTCCGCCATCATGGCTCCGCAAATGGGGCCAAAGGAGGCGCCAACGATGGTGAAGAAGCCGACGAGATTGTTGGCCACTCCTGTGCTGGCCAGAATGACGCTCACCGTCAGCGCTGCGAAGGTGGAAACGCTCCTTGGAATCCTGGGCAGCATGGTGTTGAAGCTGTTTGACGCAATGAAGGACGAGAAGCACGTAGGAACCAAGCAGGCGGCGGCAAACAGGAAGAACATCACGGGACCCAAAGCGCCCACGCTGGTGATGGCAGCCGAGTAATCGTAACTTGAGCCCGCACCCCGTCCGATATACCCCGCCACCGCCAAAATCGCGAGACCGCCCGCGATGACCACGCCGCCCACAATACCGAATGCGCCGCCCAGGACAATGTCTCGCCGGTTGCGATTGTGCATTCCGAAATCGGCGCCCGCTGCGCCTGCGGTCGCGAAGAAGCCGATGACGATGGTGAGGACATTGAGAAAGCCCATCACATGGTGGCGCTGCGGGACGGTGTAGTGAGCAATGCCGCTCCGGTTCGCCCAAGCGACAATGAGGATCATCGCCAGCGGAACCCAGTTCAAGAACTTGGCCACGCGAGCCACATAATGAATGCCGAGGACCGCAATCCATCCGAGACTGTATACCCAAAGAACGACGATCAGAATGAAGAGGCTCCGCGTCGGTTTGCCGAGCCCGTTCATAATGAACGTGGCGGAGATGAATGCGTTGACTGCAACCCACCCGATCTGAAGAAATCCCATCAGCAGTCCGGGAATCAGGTATCCACCCCTGGCGCCGAAGGTCGATGTGGCCACGATATAGAGTGGCTGGCCGGTCTGCATGCCCAGCATGGCCGGCACATAATAGTAAAGCCCAAAACAAAGCAGACCTGCGATGAGCAAACCCGCCAGGCAAACGCCAACATTGGCCGAGCCGAGCGTGGGCCCCGCAAGCCTCAGATAAAAGCCGATCCAAAGAAAGATCCCGGCGTAGGTGGGAAAAGTGCTTTTGTACCACGGCACGCGGGAATCAAGCGGCGCTGGGACCGCCCGGCTCAGATATTGCGGAAGGTCAGAGTTTGTCGAGTCCATAACGCATTCATCTCCCGCACAATCGCGAAAGGAATGAAATCAGGACCAATTTTACTGCGATCAGCCCGGCTCTACGGTGATCCATCAGATTGAGCTGAATCAGATTCATGCTTGCGGCGAAGTCTCGTCTCGCCGCGTTCCGCCATCCTGTTTCGAATTTCCCTATCGGAGATTCCCTCCCCGGCAGTACAATGGCGCCAATCGTCCCAAGATTGGAGCTGCAGGTCCCGGTTTGGTTATGCCGCCTGCACGGCTTGCAGCGGTGCGTCATCTGGCGCGGCTTTCCGGCCGCAGCCTGCTTGGCCTGGACGATCAGGGCCGGAAAGAGGATGATCCATGAGCACAGTCAAGACAATCGGCGAAAGCGAACCCAAGGCGCTCCCGGAAAACGCTTATGTGCCGCTCAAACGCGGCGAATCCTACCACCCCGTGATTGGGGCGGAAATGCGACCGGCGGAGCTGACAGCGCGGACAATCCTGTGGGGCGTTCTTTTCTGCGTTGTCTTTACCGTGGCCTCAGCCTATTCGACGCTGAAGGTGGGGCAAGGAATGGAGGCCGCGATCCCCATCTCCATACTGGCGATCGGACTGGCTCGCATGTACAAGCGCCGCTCCGGCCTGCTTGAGAATGTCATCCTTATCGGCATTGGCGGAGCCTCGGCCGCGGTGGTTGCCGGCGCGGTCTTCACGTTGCCCGCGCTCTACATGCTTCATCTCGATCCTCACCCGGTGCAGACGGTCTTCATCTGCCTAGCCGGCGGCTGCCTGGGCGCGCTCTTTCTCATTCCCCTGCGGCGCTATTTTGTGCGCGAGATGCACGGGCAGTTTCCTTTTCCCGAAGCCACCGCCATCACCGAAGTGCTGGTCACAGGGGAGAAAGGCGGGACGCAGGCCAAGCTACTGCTCCAGGCCACGGCGATCGCCGGCCTTTACGACTTCTTCGTCACCACCTTTCACGTCTGGAAGGAGTACCTGAACTTGCAGTTCCTGCCCCTCGTGCGCGGACTGGCCGAACGCGACCGCATGGTCCTCAATTTTGACGCAATCGGTTTCATTCTCGGCCTGGGCTACGTGATGGGCTTGCGCAGCGCCATCGTTTTTTGCGCAGGCGGCGTGCTGGCCAACTTCGTGCTGGTTCCGTTGGTCTGGTTTCTCGGCAGCCACATGAATCTCCCTGTCTATCCCGGCACCGTGCCCGTGGCCCAGATGACCGCGGGCGATATCTACGCGAATTACGTGCGCTTTATCGGCGTGGGCGCCATCGCCACGGCCGGCATCCTGGGCGTGATCAAATCGCTGCGCGTGATTGCCGGCTCATTCAGCATCGCGCTGCGCGCCTTTCATCCCGGCGCAGCACCCCAGGCCGACCGCACCGATCGCGATATCCCAGTGCTTGCCATTCTGCTGGGCATCGTACTTTCCGCTCTCGCGGTCGCGATCTTCTTAAGCCGACTTCAGGTATCGGGGAAAGTTCTGGTTTTGGGGCTCGTACTGACTCTTGTTTTCGCATTCTTTTTTGCGTCGGTGGCGGCCAATGCGATCGCCACCACGGCTAATAATCCCGCCTCCGGCATGACCATGCTCACCGTCATCATCTCCGCAGTGGTGCTGGTCAAATTCGGCCTTTCCGGAACCACGGGCATGTTCTTCGTGATGGCGATCGCGGGCATGGTGTGCACGGCACTCTGCGTCTCGGGCCAGTTCATTACCGACCTGAAGACCGGTTATTGGCTGGGATCGACGCCGGCCGCGCAGGAGAAGGTGAAGTTTGTTGGAGTTATCGCTGCGGCGGCCGCCGCCGGCCTCACTATTGTGTTGCTGGCCCACACATTCCAGTTTGGAGAGTCTGCACCCGGCGACCTCCGGCCCCTGCTTGCCGCGCCTCAAGCGTCCATCATGAAAGCGCTGGCGGTGGGGTTTCTGAGCCGCCAGCCGGTCACCTATCTCCTGTTCGGAACTGGCGCGGTGATGACCATTGTGATGGAGATGTTGGGCCGGTCATCGATGGTCTTCGCGCTGGGTATGTACCTGCCGTTGAGCTTGACCACTCCGATCTTGACCGGCGGAGTTTTGTCGCATCTGATCAACTGGCGCTCGGAAAAAACCGGTGGCGAGCAGGGCAAGCGGATTCGCGAGCGCGGCGTGATTCTGGCTTCCGGACTGATGGCGGGCGGCGCGCTGGGAGGTGTACTGGGCGCGACGTTGCGGCTCATCCCCGGCTTTCGCGAGGACCTGGTCAAAACGCCGTTCTACGCCCATGACGCCATCTCACAATCGGTTTCCGCCGGGCTGTTTGCTAGCCTTGGCCTGTATGTATGGTTTGTTGCGCTCAAGAAGAACAAGAAGGAGGAGTGATGGATCAGGCGGGAAAGTATGTAGCGGACGCCGTGCTGAGTATCGACACGCTGTGGGGCGGCGACGTGATGTGCGCTTCGGGAACGGGACGGTTTATCGCCGACAGTTGGTTTTCCGACGAGCCCTTACCCGTGACGTATACGCATCCAGCCGCGGCGCACCTGCGCCAGTCCGGCGGCGTCTTCAGCAAAAGCATTGACCGCGAAGCCGTAGAAGCCTACCTGCGCGCGGTGGATGTTCCCGAAGCCATTGCCGGGGTGCGCAAGGAAGCCGAAAAAGCAGCCGGCCTTCGCCAGGCTTATCTAGCGGGATTGGCTATTTGCCTTGAAACCATGTGGGACCTGGCCATGGAAGCCTCCGGCAAAGGCGATCCCGTGCCCTATCCGCGCGCGGTCGAAGCTTCGACCGGCAAGCCGCCCGAGCCTTCGCGCCCTGAGCACAAACGCGAGCGCGTTGCCGAGCTGCTGGGCCGTGCCGGATACGCTTCGGCGCAAAACAGCGATCTGCGGGAAGCTGCTGATGCGTGGCGCCGCGACCGGGTATCGCCCATGGCGTCCGTCAAGGCGCTCGGCACCGCCGTCATTGCGCACTTCGACCATCTGAGCGCAAGGAACCTCGTGCGGTATCTTCCTGCCGAGCTGGAGCGCGTGCCGCGAGCGAACATCGAGTTCCTTCCCATCAAGGACGCCTGGTTTTCAGGCTCGATGAACTACCTGGGCCGTGCGCGCACGGCGGCAGGCCAGCCGCAATACGAGGCCACCTATGAGATCAACGCTTCGCTGCAGATCTCATATCCCGAGTTCGAGCAGCTCGTCAGCCACGAGGTTGTGCCCGGCCACGTGACCACCTTCGCCTACCTTCAGGATTTGTATGTGCGCGGCAAGACGGGCTTCGAAGCTACGGTGCTGACCATGAACACGCGAGCCGCAACGCTCTTCGAAGGGTTGGCCAATAACGCGATTCTCATTGCGCACGGGGTTACGGAGATCGATCAGCTTCCCGACGAAGATCTGCAAATCGGCGTGCTGCTGGCGCTCTTGCAGGATGACGCGAAAAACCAGTCGTCGTATATGACCTGGAGCGAGGGGAGGGAGCAAAAGGAAGTGGCCGCCGCGCTGCGCCGCGATTTTCTGGTTACCGAGGAACGCGCCGATAAGCTTTCAGGCGCATGGGGACGCCATCCGCTGTTGGGTCGCATGTATCTGCCTGCGTATCGCGCCGGCACGGAAAAGGTGGCCGCGCTGCGGCGCGCGTATCCTCCGGAGCGCGTGCTTCCCGCCATCTATGGTTGTCACGGCCTGGTGGATATTGAGTCAGTGGACCTGGTGTTGAAGCGTTAACGGGTAGGACCCTTGTATTGCGTGGCTCTGAGATACACTCCTTTTCTGGTTTCGCTATAGTTCGGGAACAAACTGGGCTTTGGCTCCGGGCAGGAGAATGATCTGGAGGCGGCCCTGCTGGTGCTCAGCGAGGCTCGGGCCGGTGATGTGCGCCTGATGGCCTTTGGCCGTGTACTCGACGGTGAGCGCCCCGCTGCCGATCACCGTGAATTTGTAACGGAAATTTGCGCCGGAGGCGAGGCTATTGGCGCCGAAACTGGCGTAGGGATAGTCGACCTCGAGGAGCTGGATGGGTCCGCCGGTACGGTTCTCGATGGTTGCGTCGATCTGATGGGGCTGGCAACCGGTGGCGGCGAACACGGCCAAGGCGAGAACGGGGGCGGCCGCTGTCGGAAATCGGATGCGAAGTTTCATTTCCGGCTCCCGTCCTCGATGCTTGGGGAGGGTGCGGAGAGGTCGGAGCGAGGAGCGGCGGGGGCGCCGGCCTGTGCATCGATTGGGGCGTCAATTCGCGCTCCCATACGTTGTTCAAGACGGGTGAGGCGGCGGGCCAGTTCGGGCAAGCGTTCAAAAAGGGCGACGGCGCGGAGCCAGATGCGGTTGTCGAAGCCGGGCGAACCGGAGATGGTTTTACCAGGCGGCACATCGTGCGAAACGGCCGATTGCGCGGTGAGGATGGAGCCGTCGCCGACCGAGCAGTGGCCGGCGATGCCCACCTGGCCGGCAAGGATGACGTTAGCGCCAATGACCGAAGAGCCAGCGAGGCCGGTTTGCGCGCAGAGGAGCGTATTCTTGCCAACGCGGGACCCATGACCCACCTGGACGAGGTTGTCGATTTTGGCTCCGTCGGCAATTTCGGTGGCGCCGACGGTGGCCCGGTCGATGCAGGCGTTGGCTTGAATGTCCACGCGGCTGCCGATGCGCACGGGTCCGGATTGAGGGATTTTCTCCCAATAGCCGGCCTCGTTTTTGGCGAAGCCGAAGCCGTCGGCGCCAACGATGGCGCCGTTTTCGAGAGTGACGTGGTCGCCGAGGACGCAGTCTTCGCGGACCACGGCATGGGCGTGGGCAAAGAAATGGCTGCCTGTCTGAACACCGGGATAAAGGACCACGTGGGGCAGTAATGTGGCGTGAGGGCCGAGACGGACGCGGGCTCCGACGACCGCGTAAGCGCCGATGTACGCGCCTTCGCCAATTTCGGCGGTGGGATCAATGACGGCGGTGGGATGAATGCCGGGCGGATAAACGTACGGCTGATGGAAGAAAGCGAGCGAGCGCGCGAAGGCGAGGTAAGGATTCTTGACACGGAGAGTAGCCGCGGGGATGGGCTGAAAATCGGGATCGACGAGAACTGCGGCCGCGCGGGTTGTGCGGGCGAGGGCGGCATAGCGGGGATTGGCGACAAAGGTGATTTCGGTGGGTCCGGCTTCTTCAATTCCCTTGACGCCGGTGATTTCCAGGTCCGCGTCGCCGCGCAACTCCGCGCCTAACCGGCTTGCCAGCTCGCCTAATTTCATTGAGGTGATTCTAACGGATTGGGCTGTTCCCCAAGGGGGCGGTCGCGCTGTTGGCGAGCTATGGCTTGGGCGGGGACTCGACGGTGACGGCGGGCGCGGCGGATCCCGGATCCATCGGCGGCGCGGGGGCCTGAAGGGTGTGCGCGCCCGATTGGGCAGCGCGGAGAATGCCGTTGGGAACGATGCCGAGGACCAATGTAGCGGCCACGGAGAGGAGAAGGGCGGCGCTGACGGCGACGCCAACCTGCGGTTTGGGCGCTGCGGTGCGATCGGCTTCCTCTGACGGGCGCTGGGCGGCGACGGCGGCCAAGTGGAGGTAGTAGGCCGCGGCGAGGCCGGAGTTGAGCAGGCCGATGATGGCGAGGGCGAGGGCGCCGCCATCGACCGCGGCCGAGAAAGAATAAAACTTGCCGAAGAAGCCGCCGGTAAACGGAACGCCGATGAGGGAAATGAGGAAAAAGATCAACACGCAGCCGAGAAGCGGGGCGCGGTAGACGAGGCCGCGGAAATCATCGATCATGGGGTAATTCTCATCGTATCCGCTGACCAGGGTGATGACGGCGAAAATGCCGACGTTCATGGCTGCGTATGCAGCGGCGTAGAAGCTGGCGGCGGCAATGCCATTGGAGCCGATGCCGGCGAAGGCGGCGAGCAGGTAGCCTGCATGGGCGATGGATGAGTAAGCCAACATGCGCTTTACATTCTTTTGGCGCAATGCGGCCAGGTTGCCGATGGTCATGGAGAGCACGGCGACGACCCAGAGCAGGGGCGCCCAGAGGCTGTGCAGCGTGGGGAAGGCCTCGTAGACGATTCGGAGGAGCAGGGCGAAAGTAGCGGCTTTAGGGCCGGTGGAAAGCAACGCGACGACCGGTGAGGGCGCGCCCTCGTAGACATCTGGGGTCCAGATGTGGAAGGGAGCGGCGGAGACCTTGAAGAGAATGCCGACCAGGAGCATGGCAAGTGCGATGACGACGAGGGCGTGATTCTGCGCAGTGGGGGCGAGATGGGCGATGTCATAGACCTGGGTGCTGCCGGTGGCGCCGAAGATTAGCGCGATGCCATAGAGGAAGAACGCGGTGGCAAAGGAGCCGAGAAGGAAATATTTGATGGCGGCTTCAGGGCTGCGGCCGGTTTGCTTGCGGTAGCCGGCGAGGATGTACGTGGAGATGGAAGAGATTTCGAGGGCGATGAAGACGACCAGGAGTTCAATGGCGCTGGTGAGCAGGCACATACCGACCGCGCCGAAGACGACCAAGGCGTAAAACTCGCCCTGGTGATGGCTGGCGGTGGGGAGGGTGTCGAGCGCCAGCAGCAAAGCTACGAGCACGATGCCGCATATGAGGACGTGAAAGAAGACAGTGAAAGTGGTGGTTTCGACGGTTCCGAAGAAGCCGGTTCCTTCGGGAAGCGAGAGCTGCCAAAGACTGGCCCAGAGGGCGAGCGTAGTTCCGATGGCGGCGAGCCAGCCCAGCGGTCGGCGCGACCACTGAGGCTTGAGCGACGCGTCGATGACCATGACGGCCACGCCGGTCAGCGTAAGGATAACTTCGGGAAGGATGCGGTAGATGCCGGGCGTGGGATTCACCGCTGAACCTCCCGTGAAGTGATCTGATTGGTTGCGGACGCAGCATGAAGTGCAACCCCAGGACCTTCGACTCGCCCGCCTTTGGCGAGGTCACCCAGGATGACAGGACGTTGCGTGTGGGTGGACTGTTGCACCGGCGGATGGAGACCCGTTTGGATGGAGTTGAACCAGAGGTTCGGCGCGACGCCCATGACGAGCATGAGAACCACTAAGGGTGTCACGGCGAGCAGTTCGCCGAAGCGCAGGTCAGGCGCCGGCTTACCTGCGAGCGCGCTCTCAGGGCCATAGAAGAGCCGTTGCACCAGCCAGAGCATGTACGAAGCGCTGAGGATGACACTCACCGCAGCGGCAATGCCCCATCCGCGGCTGACCTGGGTGAAAGTGCTGGAGAGGATGGTGAACTCGCCAATGAAGCTGCTCAAGAGAGGGAGGCCGATCATGGTAAACGAGGCGATGACGAAATAGGCGGCGGCGCGGGGCAGCCTGGCGGCGAGACCGCCGTAGGAGGCGATCTGGCTGGTGGCGAAGCGATTTTCAAGCGCTCCGAGGAGCACGAAGATAGCGCCTTCGACGATGCCGAGAGACAGAATTTGATAGACGGCCCCGTTCCAACCCGTCAGTGTGAGGCCATAGATGGCGAGAGTGACGAGGCTGAAGTGGCTCAAGGCGGCGAAGGCGATCACGCGCCAGAAATCGCGTTGTATGAGGGCGAGGCAGGCTCCATATAAGATGCCCACAACGGCGAGCCCAATGAGGATGGGTGCGGCGGCTTGCGCCTGGAGGGGAAAAAAGCCGACGTGAAAGCGCAGCAGAGAGTAGAGGCCGAGCTTGCCGGCGACGACCATGGCGAGCGCGACAGGCGCTTCGGAATACGTGTCGGCGATCCAGCCATGGAGGGGAAAGACCGGTACTTTAACGGCAAAGGCGAACAGGAAGGCGAGAGCCATCCAAAACATGGCCCTGGAGGAGAACGAGCCGTGGCCGAGGAGAATGCGAAGGGTGACGAAATCGAAGCTGCCGGTGCGGGCGTAGAGCCAGAGAATGGCGACCAACAGGGGAGCGGAGGGGATGAAGGTGAAGAGGAAGAATTTGAGCGCAGCTTTCGGGCCGTCTTTGCGGCCGTACATCGCAATGAGCAGGGCCATCGGCACGAGGGAGAGCTCCCAGAAGCCGTAGTAGAGCATCAGGTCGAGCGAGACGAAGACACCGAACATGGCGGTCTGCTGGATCAGGAAAAGGGAGTAGAAGACCTTGCGACGGGTCTGGATGGCGTTCCAACTGGCGAGGACACCGACGGGGGCAAGCAGGCCGGTGAGCACGACCAACCACAGACTGAGTCCGTCGACGCCGACGTGGTAGGAGATCGCAGGATTGTCGATCCAGAGACGGTTGATTTCGAACTGGAAGCCGGGCTGGTGGAGATGAAAATTCACGGGAAGATGCAGCGTGAGGAGGAAGGTGAAAAGCGCAGTGAAGAGAGCGATCCAGTTGGGCAGCTTGGCGCGATCGGGGAGGATGGCGACTAGAACGGCGCCGGCGAGCGGAATCAGCAGGATGAGGTTGAGAATGATGGGATCGAAGGATTGCATATTCTCAGCGCCTCGCCTGTCCAAAATACGCTACGGCGATGTGGCTAAGCTTGTAGATTGGTTCGGCGTGAAAGAAGGTAAGGCCCCACGCGTGTGGCGAACCGGCGAGCAATGCGAACAGCAAAGCAGCTGCGGCGCCGAACGCGAGCCATGCTGCATAGGAGCGCAGATTACCGGATTGCCAACCTTGCAGGAATGCGCCGGAGAAAGTGGCGATCCCGCCGAGCAGCCAGGCGGCGCCGCCGACAATCGCCGTGTCGACGACCCAACCTAACAGGTATTTTGCAATGGCAAGCAGTGGCCGAACGAAGACCGCGCCGTAGAGCTCGTCCACGTAGTACTTGTTGAAGAGCAGCTTATAGGCTCCAACCATGGCGGCGGCGAGTTGCGCGGGCCGCCCGGGTTTGCGCCGGTAGTACTTGTCGGCAATCAGCCAGCCTTCGAGGGCAATGGCGATGGCGGCGAGGCTCAGATAGAGCTCGAGATGCCCCGTGATGGATGGAACTCTGTGCGCGCCGGTTGCAGGCGCCAGATAGTTGCTGAAGCGCTCAATGCCGATCCATCCACCGCAGAGAGAAAGCAGGCCAAGGACCACCATGGGGCCGAGCATGGAGGCGGGCGTGGCGTGATGGGGATGGGCTTCTCCGCGGGGCGCGCCGAAGAACGTCATGTACCAGAGGCGGAACATGTAGATTGCGGTCAGCAGCGCAGTGACGAAGCCGACGGCCCATAGGGTCTTGCCGAACGAGCCTTGAAGGAAGGCGGCGTAGAGGATGGCGTCTTTTGAGAAGAAGCCGGCGAAGGGAAAGATGCCGGAAATGGCGAGGACGGCCGCGGTCATGGTCCAGAAAGTAATGGGCATTGCACGCCAGAGGCCACCCATCTTACGCATGTCCTGCTCGCCGCCGACAGCGTGAATAACGGAGCCGGCGGCGAGGAAGAGCAAGGCCTTAAAGAAGGCGTGGGTCATGAGATGGAAGATGGCCGCCGAATAAGCCGCTACGCCGCAAGCCAGAAACATGTAGCCGAGTTGCGAGATAGTGGAATAGGCGAGCACGCGCTTGATGTCGTTTTGCACCAGGCCCATGGTGGCCGCGAAAAAGGCGGTAGCCGCACCAACGATCGCGACCGTTCCGAGGGCGAAAGGCGAGCGGTCGAAGAGGAAGTGCGTGCGCGCGATCATATAGACACCGGCGGTGACCATGGTGGCGGCGTGGATGAGCGCGGAGACGGGTGTGGGGCCCTCCATGGCGTCGGGGAGCCAGACGTAAAGGGGAAGCTGCGCGCTTTTGCCGGCAGCGCCCGTAAGCAGACAAAGGCAAATGACGGTGAGAATGTCGCCCTGCCATGCCGGACTGGCGGCGAGGCGGGCGGCGATTTCACTGAAGGTGAACGTGCCGAAGGCGCCGAGGAGGAGAAAAATCCCGATGAGGAAACCGAAGTCGCCGATGCGGTTAACAATGAAGGCTTTTTTGCCAGCATCGGCCGCGGAGGGTTTCCGGTACCAGAAGCCGATGAGGAGATAAGACGCCAGACCGACGCCCTCCCAGCCGACGAACATGAGCAGAATGTTGCCGGCGAGAACCAGGGTGGTCATGAAAAAGAGAAAGAGATTGAGGAAGCTGAAATAGCGGGCGTAGCCTTCATCTTCGTGCATGTAGCCGACGGAATAGACGTGGATGAGAAAGCCTACGCCGGTAACGACGAGAAGCATGACCATGGAAAGCTGGTCGAGAACGAAGCTGAAATCGACGTGGAGAGCGCCTACATTGATCCACGCGAATGGGCTGGTTTCCACATAAGGCAGCGACGGGCCGGGAGCAACGCCGATAAGGCCGCGCGCGGCGTTGACCACCAGGGCAAAAGAAGCGAGCGGCGCCAGGACGCCGATGGCGGACACGAGCCACTTGGGCAGGCGGCCGCCGAGGATGCCGTTCAGGAAAAAGGCCGCCAGCGGCAGCAGCGGAATCAACCACAGATGGAGAGGCGCGTTCATAGCTTCATCAGATCGATACGGTCGACGGCCAGCGTAGCGCGAGCACGAAAGACGGCGATGATGATGGCAAGGCCGACGGCAGCTTCCGCAGCGGCGACCATCATGACGAAAAAGACGAAAATCTGACCCTTCACCGCGTGCCACTGATGGGCGAAGGCGACAAAGGAAAGGTTGACGCCGTTGAGCATGACCTCAATGGACATGAAGACGGTGATGAGGTTGCGCTTGATGAGGAAGCCGGTGACGCCAAGCGAAAAGAGGGCGGCACTTAAGAGCAGATACCAGGCGAGAGGGACGTCCTGATGGAGGCTCATTTAGAGGCCGTCCTTTCCGCGTCACTCGCGATGGCGCCTTCAAAGCGGGTCAGCGCGACCGCGCCCAGGATGGCGATGAGAATGAGCACGGAGGTGACCTCAAAAGGAAGAAGCAGTTCGTGGAAGAGGACACGACTGAGGTCCTGCGTGGAGGTGACGCCCTGATTGAGGGCAGCGGCGCCGAGGCCCTGGGCGCGGAGAATGGCGGTGGCGAGCACTGCCAGGAGGGCGACGACGGCAGGAAAACCGACGATGCGGGCGGCGCGGCTGCCCAACGTGCGCTCTTCGCGGCCGGCGTTGAGCAACATGACCACGAAGGTGAACAGGACCATGATGGCGCCAGAGTAGACGATGATTTGCGCAATGGCGAGGAACTCAGCGCCAAGAAGCAGATAGAGGACCGCGAGCGAGGTCATGACCACGATGAGCGAGAGGGCGCTATTAATGGGATGGCTCTGTAGCAGGAGGTTGATGGCTCCAGCGAGGCAGAATCCGGCAAAGACGAAAAACAGGATCAGATACATCGTTCCGCCGCTTACGGGCTGGAGCCGGAAGACCGGCCGGTTAGGGGAAGGACGACGGAGCTTGCGATTCAGGCCCCGGAAATCCATTTCGATTGTAAATGAGCGTCTTCGAAGATTCGGCGCTCAGGAATCGAGGCTGACCCTCCGATCGGAGATCTTCACGGTTTCAGCGATAGGCGAGCCAGAGGCTGGTGCCAATGATATTGAGGATGGCGATGGGCATCAAATAGCGCCACCCAAAGTTCATGAGCTGGTCATACCGGAAGCGGGGCAAGGTGCCTCGCACCCAAACGTAGAGGCAGAGGAAGCAAAAGACTTTGAGAACGAACCAGAAGATGGGGACCAGGGCGTGGATGAAGACGTTCTGGGGCGGTTCGATGAGGTTGCCGAAAGGGCTGGTCCAGCCGCCGAAAAAGAGCAGCGTGGCTACGCAGCTGACGGTAATCATGTTGGCGTACTCGGCCATGAAAAACATGGCGAACTTCATGGAGCTGTACTCGGTGTGATAGCCGGCGGT
>JASHOC010000334.1 GCA_030041305.1 Acidobacteriaceae bacterium | reverse complement strand
GGCCTTTGGTCGCTGGGGTGGAAATCCCGGGGTCCCCAGCGACGGCCTTTGGTCGCTGGGGTGGAAATCCCGGGGTCCCCAGCGACGGCCTTTGGTCGCTGGGGTGGAAATCCGGCCATACTTCGTTCTCGCCCTTGACGGTGGACCCGCCACAGCCTGCGGGCTCGGCCTCGTCTCCACCCCACGGACAAAGACCCGTCCATGGGGCCCGGGTTCTGGCCGGATTTTCGCTCGCAACGCTGCCCGCTCCAAAGTTCATAACAGGCTCTTAGGCTCGAAACCGAAACTTCGGGAACCGGTAACGCAGCCGCTGGCGTGAAGCCGATGTGCTTTCAAGGATATAATCGGTCCTATGGCGGACGCCGCGAAGCTGAGCCTTGAGGAAACGGGTGCGGATCGTGAGGCCGTGGATGCGGAGGCAGGCGCCAAGCTGCGTTCTCTCGAATCGCGATTGGCTGACCTGGGCAGCGTGATGGTGGCCTATTCCGGCGGAGTGGATTCGGCATTTTTGGCTGCCACGGCGCACCGCGTTCTGGGCCAGCGCATGTTGGCGGTGTTGGCCGACTCGCCCTCGCTGGCGCGGCGCGACTTGGATCAGGCCTCCGCCTTTGCTCGCTCCATCGGCATGCCCCTGCGCGTGGTCCCGACTGAAGAGCTGGATCGGCCCGAGTACGCGCGCAACGACGCCGACCGCTGCTTCCACTGCAAGGACGAACTGTTCAACGTGATGGCTGCGCTGGGCGCCGAACTCGGCTTTGAGCGCATTGCCTACGGCATGAACGCGGACGACACGCGCGACTACCGTCCCGGCCAGCGCGCCGCCGAGGACCATGCCGTGCTCGCGCCGCTGGCGGAAGCTGGCCTGACCAAGCAGGATGTGCGGGCCTTGGCCAAGGCTGCCGGCTACCCGGTGTGGGATCGGCCGGCTGCGCCCTGCCTTTCCTCACGAGTTGAATACGGCCGGCCGGTGACCCGCGAGGTGCTCGCCCAGGTGGAACAGGCCGAGGAGAGTCTGCGCCAGTTGGGCTTCCGCGAGCTGCGTGTGCGCCACCACGGCGAATTGGCCCGCGTCGAGATTGCCCGCCACGAATTGCCCCGCGCGCTTTCGCTCGAAATGCTCGACGCGATCACCGCCGCGCTGAAGCGGGCGGGTTTCCAGTACGTTACACTCGATTGCGCCGGCTTCCGTTCCGGCTCGCTGAACGCGATCCTCCCCGCTGAAATCCTCGCCCGCCGCGCCTGACCCCTTGCCCGCACGATCCTTGGATCGCCTCGCACATTTAGAATCAAGACGCGATGCGGATTGGATATCTGGAGTGTTTTTCGGGCATTAGCGGCGACATGCTGCTCGGAGCGCTGGTGGACGCCGGCGTTCCGTTTGCTCTTTTAGAAGAGACGGCCGCTGCGCTCGCTATCGGGGCGCGGCTGGAGATGCAGAAGGTAAGCCGCGGCGGCCTGGCGGCAACCAAGGTCGATGTGCTTACTCCGGAGACAGCGCTCGGGGGGCAAAACCCCCAAGCCGCCAATGACGCGCAGAACGCGCCTGCGGTCGGCGCCCATGAACACGCGCACGAGCGTCATGACCATTCGCACGAGCACGACCATCCCCACGAGCACCCTCATCAACATCCACACGAACACCAGCACGATCACGAACATGGGCCGCATGCTCACCCGCCGCACCGCTCTCTTTCCACAATTCTCTCTATCATCCGCGCCGCGCCCCTTGCGGCGGCGGTGAAGGACCGCGCCTGCCGCGCTTTTGAATTGCTGGGCGAAGCCGAGGCCGCCATTCATTCCATCCCCGTCGAGCAGGTCCACTTTCACGAAGTCGGCGCAGTCGACACCATCGTGGACATCGTGTGTACGGCGGCTGGATGCGAGTTCCTCGGCGTCGACCGCTGGATGTCGTCGCCGTTGAACGTGGGCAGCGGCACGGTGAAATGCCAGCATGGCGCGCTGCCCGTCCCCGCTCCGGCCACGCTGGCGCTGCTCGGCGCTGCGCCGGTGTATGCCGCGGGATTCCCGATGGAGCGCGTGACGCCGACCGGCGCCGCCCTCCTGCGCATGCTCGACGTGCGCTACGGTTCGCTGCCGGCGATGCGCGTCGAAAAGCGCGGCTACGGCGCTGGCGGCCAAGACACGCCGGGCGAGCCCAATCTGCTGCGGTTGCTCGTCGGTGTTGAAGCGGACAGCGCTCCCGTGGTTTGGCCGGACGAATCCGCCGAAGAGCCCGGCGCTGAGCCCATCGCCATCATCGAAACGGTGATCGACGACTCCACCCCGCAATTGCTCGCCTATGTGAGCGAGTTGCTTCTCGAAGCCGGTGCGTGGGACGTGTTTCGCGCCGCCGTGCAGATGAAGAAAGGCCGTACCGGCGTGCAAATCACGGTGCTCTCCAGCCCCCAGCGCGCGCCCGTGCTGCGCGATTTGCTGCTGCGTGAAACCACCACCATCGGACTGCATTGGAGGGTGGAAAACAAGTTTGCGCTGACGCGCGAATTCGCCAAGATCGAAACCCCGTGGGGCATGGTGCGCATCAAAATCGCACGTTGGCCCTCGGGCGCCATTGCCAATGCGCAACCCGAATATGAGGATTGCCGTGCGATCGCCCGCGCGCGCCAGACGCCGCTTAAACAGGTGATGCAGGAAGCGATGCGGCTCTACGCCAAAAAAGAAGAGGAGGCCGATGGACCGCCTACGGATTGAAACCCTGCTCGCCGAAGTGCGCGAAGGCCGCACCGAGGTTTCCGAGGCGCTCGAACGCCTGCGCGGACTGCCTTTTGAGGACCTTGGTTTCGCGAAGCTGGATCATCATCGCGCCCTGCGCACCGGCATGGCGGAAACCATCTTTGCCGAAGGCAAAACCGCGGCCCAGGTGGCTGCGATCTTTGCGCGCATGGCCGCGGCCGGCGGCAATGTTCTGACCACGCGCGCCTCGCGCCACGTGTACGACGCCGTCCTCGCCGCCGAGCCGCGCGCCGAGTTTCACGAGACCGCGCGCGCCATCACGCTCATGCAAATCGAGCCCCCGCCGGGCAAAGGCGCGGTGGCCGTTGTCTGCGCGGGAACGAGCGACTTGCCCGTGGCCGAAGAGGCCGCAGTGACGGCGCGCCTCATGGGCAATGCGGTCGAACTGGTGGCCGACGTGGGCGTGGCCGGCATTCATCGGCTGCTGGCCCAGCAGAACACCCTCCAATCCGCGCGCGTGCTCATCGTGTGCGCGGGCATGGAGGGCGCGCTGCCCACGGTGGTCGGAGGCCTGGTCAACGCGCCGGTGCTCGCCGTGCCCACCAGCGTGGGCTACGGCGCATCGCTGGGCGGCGTGGCCGCGCTGCTCGGCATGTTGAACACCTGCTCGCCGAATGTCTGCGTGGTCAACATCGACAACGGCTTCGGCGCCGCCTGCATCGCCTCGTTGATCAATCATCTGTAAGAACCCGGCATCTCTAAAAGCCTGTCGTGGAAATAGGAATTCCTTTTGGCGGGCCTTTTGGCGCGCGGACTCGTCTTGGCCTTCGCCAATTGCCTCTCGATCCGAGAAGACACGCGAGCTGCTTGTACTGGCTGCCTGCAATGCCTACAATCGATGTATGCAGTACACCATTCGCAATGTGCCGGAATATCTGGATGCAGCCCTTCGCGGGGCGGCTCGCCAACAGGGCAAGAGCCTGAACGAAGTGGCGATTGAAGCTCTGGCCCGAGGCGCAGGGATCGGCGAGCGACAGTGCCGCCAGCGCGATCTTCGCGACATCGCGGGTAGTTGGCGAAGGGACCCGGTTTTTGACAGCGCCCTCGCGGCGCAAGACGCCATCGACGAGGAGATGTGGAAGTGAGACTGGCTCTCGACACGAATCGTTACACCGACCTGTGCCGGGGCGATGCAGAGGTAGTCGAGACGGTTGAACGGGCCGACGAAGTCTGGTTGCCTTTTGTCGTCGTGGGGGAATTGCGCGCCGGTTTTGCGGTGGGCAGCCAGGGATCGCGGAATGAATCAGTCCTGCGCCGGTTCCTGCTGAAGCCTGGCGTCGGCGTTCTCTATGCCGACGACCAGACCACACATCATTATGCAAACATTTACCGGCAACTCCGGAAACAGGGGAGCCCTATCCCCACCAACGATATGTGGGTTGCGGCCCTTGTGCTGCAGCACTCGCTGGCATTGTTTGCCCGCGACACGCACTTCGACCGTCTTCCTCAGCTTGTGCGCGTCTGAGACGGGTGAACTCTTTGCCGAGGAGCGAAATGGCCCACTGCCCCGTAAAATTCCAATACCTGCGCGGCAGGCTCCCCGCCCGCCCGCTGCGCATTCTCGACATCGGCTGCGGCAACCACTCGCCCACCGTGACCAAGCGTTGGTTTCCGGACTGCCATTACGCCGGAGCCGATATCGCGGACGATAACCTGAACGCTGCCGATCACGCCGCCATGGATGAGTTTTTCCGCTTGGGCGCAAACGGCTCCGGCTATGACGCCATTCCCGGCTCGAGTTACGATTTGGTGATTCTCAATCACGTCGTGGAGCACATGGCGCAGCCCGCGCCAATCGTGGCCAAGCTATGTGGGAAGCTCGCACCCGGGGGCTTCATCTGGATTGCGTTCCCTTCGTTGCGCAGCCTCTCCCTGCCGCATTCCGAAGACGAGACTCTGCAATTCTGCGATGATCCCACCCACATCTTCGTTCCGGACCTGCGCGAGATCGCTAATATTCTGCTCGCCAACGGCGTCAGCGTGCTCCATGCCGGCCGTTCGCGCGAGGGCTTCTTCACCTCGTTCGCCGATGCGTTCAAACTCGGCAAGCGGCTGGCAAGAAAAATGTTCACAGGAAAATTCTCCGGCCGCGGCGTATGGTACGTGTTGGGATTCGAAGATCACGTGCTCGGTCAGCGCAAGACGAGCTGATTTCAGGCGAAGTACGTGGCAAATAGAAGTGGCCTGAACCTATAGCGGTTCTCCAATTGGTGTAGAGCAGAACCTCGAACGTTGAGTGGCGTTTTTCCCAAGAAAACGCCACCTGGCACGCCCCTCAAAACTCCACGGGAATTGGAGAACCGCCGTAAGACACGGTACAGATTTGCCGTCGCCTGGTGATGGAGGCCGCGTTTCCAGGCCTTGGGAGCATAGATGGGGCGGTCGTAATCCGTGCCTCCATAGGTCACCCAATAAAAATCCCACTTGTTCCCATTGACCTCGCCGAAGACCATGGTGCCGCCCATAAAATTGACATTCTTGCGGCCTTGACCCTGCTTCCGTTGCACCTCGCCGTCGGCCGGCACATTGTAAACAGGCTTCCCCAGCGAGACCGCCCCTGCAAGAGGCAGGTTCAGATTCCGCGGAGCCGCCTGATACCAGCCGCGCGCCTAGTGGTGCAGATTATCGAGAAAAGCGGTGCAGGCCGGTGTTTCTACGGTGGCAAGCGTGCCCGCCGGCGGGGGATTGGTCACGTTATCACCGTGATAGACGACCAGCGCGCCGTTGCCGCCGGCGATGGGGTCAATATAAAACTTGCAGCCAGACATGTCGATGGTCACGAACGACGTCGTGCCGGCCGCCGTAGCCGCCGCAGGCGTGGGAAGCTGCATCGAATAAATCTTGTCCCACTCATAAGACAGAAAGAACGTGTCCCCGTTGACGTCAATCTGAGGACCCAGAGTGGTCAATCCGGTTACCCCGTTCAATACAAGGTGCAGAGACACCCGGGCGTTCGCCGCCGTGTACACGCGATGATCGGCAGTGGCCCAGACGGCGGGAATAAGGTATCCGTAGTTGCCAGTGCCTGTCGGCATGGTGAGGCAGTTATGAACGATGATGGGCGCCTGCGCAGCCTAATTCGCAGCGCATCGTGCTGTCAACGGTTCGATGGTCAATGGGCGGCGAATCTGGCGGCTCTCTGCGATGGCGGCCAGAGCCCACGCAGCGCGTGACTGCGATACACTCCAACCATCGTCGCCGGTTTTTCCCTGGGGCTCGCATGAAATTTTATGGCTGCGTTTTGCTCGTTGCGCTCGCGCTCGCGGGTGCGCAAAATCCGGCGCTCGGTCAGGATTCGACTCGGGAGCAAGCTTCGGGTTCGGGTCCAGGCGCCGGCCAGGCTTCGGATTCGGCGATTGCAGCAGCGCCCGACGCGCAGGCTACGCTCAGCTACATTCACGCTTCATGGGATTTGCTGACGCGCTCGATGAGCGATTGCGCATCGCTCAAGGACGTCAAGGTGACCGAGGCGCCGGTCCTCTATCTTCCTTACGGCATGAGCCCGCCGAAAGACGTGCTGGCGGCGGAAACAGAGTGCCATGTGCGGGTGCTGAACCTGCCCCAACCAATTGAGAAGCTGGGGGACATTCAACCCCAGACGCTCGAAGCGCAGGGTCTGCTCTACTTGCCCAACCAATACATCGTGCCGGGCGGGCGCTTCAACGAGATGTACGGGTGGGACAGCTACTTCATTCTGCTGGGACTGGAGGCGGACCATCGCGAAGCGTTGGCCAAGGGGATTGTCGATAACTTCCTTTTCGAGATCGAGCACTATGGGTCCGTGTTGAACGCCAACCGGACATACTACCTGACGCGATCGCAGCCGCCATTTTTGACCTCGATGATCCGCGCCGTGATCGAGGATCCGGCGAGTTTTCCGGCCACGGAAGCGGGGCGCGTGGAGGAACAGGCGTGGCTGGAGCGCGCCTACATGATGGCGGAAAAAGATTACTCGACCTGGATGCGGCCGGAACACCGGGCAGGGGCGACGCGGCTGGCGCGGTATTGGGATTACGGGACCGGACCAGTGCCGGAGATGGCGGACGACAGCACGTACTACATCGATGTAATCCGGTGGCTGACCGCGCATTTCAAGACGGGCGGCGACGGCTTTCTTGTCAAGGGCTCGGAACATCCCGACGCGGCGGAGGCGGCGCGGCTGAAACAGTCGAGTTGCGACGTGCAGGCGAGCGTGGTGTGCATGCGGGCGTGGTTCGACGGCTACCGGCTGAGCCGCAGTTTCTATGAGGGCGATCGGGCCATGCGCGAATCCGGCTTCGACACGTCAGATCGCTTCGGGCCATTTTCGGGAGCCACCGAAGATTATGCGCCGGTGGGGCTGAACTGCCTGCTCTTTCGCTACGAGCGCGACATGGAGCACTTTGCGCACCTGCTCGGCAAGCCGCAGGATGCGATGTTGTGGGACCGGCGGGCGCAGGCGCGGAACGCGGCCATCCAGCGGTATATGTGGCGGGCGAAGGATGGCGAGTTTGCCGATTACGATTTTGTGCACATGCAGCCTTCCAACTACGCCTTTATTACTTCGCTGTATCCGCTCTGGGCGGGCGTGGCGACGCGGGAGGAGGCCAAGCAGATGGAGGCGCAACTCGGCCTGTTCGAGCGGGTCGGGGGCTTATCGACCAGCGACTACTTGAGCGGCCTGCAATGGGATGAGCCGTATGGATGGGCGCCCACGAACTGGATCGCCGTCGCCGGGCTGCAGGCCCTTGGCTATCGCGAAGATGCGTTGCGGCTCGCGAAAAAATTCGACGATACGGTGGATCGAGGCTTTGCCGCCGACGGCACGATCTTCGAGAAATACAACGTGATGACCGGCAGCGCGCAGGTGACAGTGACGAATGGGTACAAGCAGAATGTAATCGGATTTGGATGGACCAATGCGGTGTACCTGAAAATGCGGGAATTGATGCCGGAGGATGCGGCCAGCCTGGAGGCGCCCCTGGGGCCATGAGGACCCGGTTCACGCATGGCTCGATGGATTGGTTGAGAGGTATGCGGCGACGGTCGGGCGGCAGGATTGGTTTGGCGCGACAGTTACTTTGCGGCGGCCGGCGGCCAGGGGACCAGCATGTCTTCCTTGCGCATTACCAGGTTGGTGGCGTCCAATTGCGCCTGCTCGAAGCCGTGGCCGTGCGTGATCGCGTCGGTGGGGCAGGCTTCCACGCAGTAACCGCAAAAGATGCAGCGGTTGTAGTCGATGTTGTAGACCTTGGCGTAGCGCTCGGAGGAGGAGATGCGGTTCTCGGCCGTGTTTTCGGCGGCCTCGATGTAGATGCAGTTGGAGGGGCAGGCGGCCGCACAGAGGAAACAGGCCACACATTTCTCCAAGCCGTTTTCGTCGCGCTGCAGAACGTGAGTGCCGCGGAAGCGCTCTTCAAAAACCGCGCCGCGCAGGGGACCGGGTCCGTCAGGGTAATTCTCGACAACGGTGGGCGAAAGCGCCTCGCGGAACGTAATGCTCATGCCTTTGGCGATGCCGGCGAGGTTGCGCGCAATCGACATATGGTCAGTATACGATGAAGGCGGAGGGTTGCAGGATGCGTGCTACCGGTCCTTTCTCTGTTTTCCTCTTGGTTGTTTGCGTCACCATCGTTCTCGCCCAGGAACAGCCGCAAATGCCCAGGGGGGTCATGGGTTCGCGGTCGGCAAACAAAATCGGCACGCAGGCTTCGGCGCCCCTGAAGATCACCTTCGGCGAGAAGTCGGGCGTATGGACCCCGGCCGAACTCGAGGCGCTGCCGCAGAGCACAGTGACGGTGTATAACGAGCACGCCAAGGCGAATCAGACCTACGCAGGCGTACCGCTGATCGATTTGCTCGCCAAATTGGGGGTTGCCGAAAAACCAAGCGGCAAGCAACTGCGGCTCTACGTCGTCGCCGAGGGCTCGGACGGGTACGAGGTGGTGTACTCAATCGGCGAGGTGACGCCGGACATCCATGACGGCACGGTGATCGTGGCCGATCGGGAAGGCGGCAAAGCACTGGGCGCGAATGGACCATTCCAACTTGTCGCCACAGGCGAAAAGCGCCCTGCGCGGTGGGTGCGGAATCTGGTTGCGCTGCGAGTGATGACGGCGGAGTGACGCTGATTGGCGGCGAAACAGCGCGGAACCAGGACTTTTTATACTGTGGCAATGAGCTCCACAGCGACAAACGAAGGGCCGAATGTGGGCAAGTTGCGGCGCGGCAAAGTCCGCCGCATCGTGCTCACCGGATTCATGGGTTCGGGAAAGAGCACGGTGGGCCCGCTGGTGGCGGAGAGGTTCGGTTGGCGCTTTCTGGACGTAGACGACACGATTGAGGCCGAAGCCGAATGTACGGTGGCGGAGCTTTTTGTGCGCGAAGGCGAAGCGGCGTTTCGCGAGCGGGAACGCGCGGCAATTGCGCGCCTGGCCCAAAATGAGGGGCTGGTGCTGGCCTTGGGCGGGGGCGCAATCGAGCGCGAAGAAACGCGGACTTTGTTGCTGGCGCAGCCGGGTACCCTGCTGGTGCACCTGGAGGTGGAGCTGGCGACAACGCTGGCCCGCTGCCGCGGCGCCGAACAGCTGCGGCCCGTGCTCGCCGACAAAGCCAATCTGGCCGGCCGCTACGCGCGGCGACTGCCGCTTTACCGGATGGCGCATGTGTCGATTGCCGTGGATGCGCTGACGCCGCTCGAAGTGGCGGACGCGGTGATTCAGGCGGCTCAGGCGAAATGAAAATCGGTGGGAACTGGATCACCTTGGTGCGGCCACAGCCGCGACCAGGCTGCGCGCCGGCGCCGGCGGTACAAATGCCGGCGCCAGCGCTGCAAAAAGCGATGCCGGCGGCGATGACCACGGAGGGTGAAGTCGCCGGCCGGCGTCTGGAGCGCTTTCGATGCGCGCCCCCATGCCCCGGTAAGCTGCAAGCCGCACCGGAAAGCAGCCATTGATGCCGGGTTGCACTTTACACCACGAATTCTAAAGCTCCCCCACCGGCTCGCTTCCGCGCTTGGCGGAGTGGGGATCGCCGGCCTTCCACTCCGGCGCCAGGAAAACGCTCTGGGGGTGCGCCTCGGGCCCAGGACAGCTGCGATGTTCAAGGCGTAGCGACTCCTGAATTTCGTGCCGAAGCTGAGCGCGTTCGGCGTGGGACTGGCGGTCCCAGAACAGGACGAAGCCTTGACCGCAAACGCAGCAATAGAACTCTGCGTTGCCATCCGTTTTCTTGCACAACACTTGCGTGGCGACCCCCGGAGCGGCCGGCTGTTTTTCCGGCCGTTCACGTAACAATAGCCACAATGCGCCATCCTGGAAAATGCCCCATTCCGGCAAGAGCAAGACCGGAACGGGTCAGAAGGCAATTACCTTTTAGTGGAGGGGACGTGGAGAACGTTTCAAATCGACACCTTAAACAGCAAATCAAGCGACCGCCTTTGCCCCTGCGAAGCCGGGTTGCGGCTCGACTTCGAGGGCGCCGGACCTCTATCCTCAACCTATGTAGCTGCGCTTGAAGCGCGGCACAACAGAATTCATTCACTTATGAGCAACGACATGATTGCCATTCATTTGCCCGATGGGGCGATGCGCGAGGAGCCCGCGGGCGTGACGCCGCTGGAAATTGCCAACTCCATCTCGCCGCGGCTGGCCGCCGCCAGCGTTGCGGCGCGGCTCACGCCTCTCGACGTCACGGCGGCCAAGCGGGAGAGCGTGGCCGGTGACGACGAGCCCACGGAGACCGCGATGTATGCGGCCCAAGCGCCAGGCGCGCCGCGGCTGGTGGATTTGACCGCGCCGCTCACAGCCGATACGCGCCTGGAACTGGTGACCGAAAAAGATCCCGAGGCGCTTAAAGTGGTGCGCCACTCGGCCGCGCACGTGCTGGCCACCGCGGTGCTGGAGTTATTTCCCGACACCAAGCTGGGCCACGGACCGGCCACGGATTCGGGATTCTTCTACGACTTTTATCGCGAGAAACCGTTTACGCCGGAGGATTTGGCCGCGATCGAAGCAAAGATGGGCGAGGTGGTGGCGCGGAACGAGCCGTTCGTGCACGAATTTGCTCCGAGAGAGAGGAGCCTGGAAGGCTTCGAGCGCGACGGCGATTTTATGAAGGCCCACTTTGTGAAGCGCTTTACCCAGCCCGGCGAACAGGTGAGCTTTTACCGCAATGGTGATTTTGTCGATTTTTGCCGCGGGCCGCACGTGCCCTCAACGGGGCGCGTGAAAGCCTTCAAGGTGACGAACCTTGCCGGAGCGTATTGGCTGGGCGACGAGAAGAATCCGCAACTGCAGCGCATCTATGGCACGGCGTTCTTCTCCAAAAAGGAGATGGATGAGCATTTTGCGCGGCTCGAAGAAGCGGCGCGGCGCGACCATCGCGTGCTGGGCAGGCAACTGGATCTGTTCAGCGTGCAGGAGCTGGCCGGAGCGGGGCTCATCTTCTGGCATCCCAAGGGCGCCATCGTGCGCAAGGTGATGGAAGACTGGATGCGCGAGGAGTGCCTGAAGCGCGGTTACCAGCTTGTGTACACGCCGCATGTGGCGCGCGTGAATCTTTGGCAGGCCAGTGGACACGAGGGCTTTTACGCGCAGAACATGTACACGCCCATGGAGCTCGACGATGCGAATTACCGCCTCAAGCCCATGAACTGTCCGTTCCATATCTTGATTTATAAAAATTCGCCCAAAAGTTACCGGGACTTGCCGGCGCGATACGCCGAGTTAGGCAATGTGTACCGCTACGAGCGTTCCGGAACCATGCACGGACTGTTGCGCGTGCGCGGATTTACCCAGGACGACGCGCACATTTTTTGCACGCCCGAGCAGATCGAAGGCGAAGTGGCGGCCTGCATCGACTTTGCCCAAGCGGTGCTGAAGACCTTCGGGTTCGGCGAATTCAAGGTGGAGCTTTCCACCTGGGACCCGAACGACCGCGCCCATTACGCGGGATCGAACGACAACTGGGATCTGGCCATTCGCTCGCTCGACAACGTTCTCCGAGCCAAGGGCATTCCGTATAAGATCATTCCCGGCGAGGCGGCGTTTTACGGGCCCAAAATCGACGTCAAGCTGGTGGATGTGCTGGGCAGGCTGTGGCAGCTCTCGACAGTCCAGTTCGACTTCAACCTCCCGGCGCGTTTCGAGCTCGAATACGTGGGCGAGGACGGCGAGCGGCATCAGCCGGTGATGGTGCATAGGGCGCTGTTCGGCTCCGTGGAGCGGTTCTTCGGGGTGCTGATCGAGCATTATGCGGGGGCCTTTCCGCTATGGCTGGCGCCCGTGCAGGCGGGCCTGGTGCCCATCAGCGAGCGCCACGCCAGATACGCCGCACAGGTCGAGACGGCGCTCAAGCAAGCCGGCCTGCGGGTCGAGACGGACCTGCGCAACGAGAAAATGAACGCCAAGATTCGCGACTTCGCCAACCGGAAAACGCCGTACATTCTCGTTTTCGGTGACAAGGAAGAAGCCAGCGGCGCGGTGAGCGTGCGCACGCGCGGCAAAGGCGACCAGGGCTCGACGCCGCTCGCAGAGTTTATCGCCAGGGCGAAGTCGCTGGTCGCGAGCCAGTCGACCGAGCCGTAGCGGAACGGATCGCTTGGGAGGATACTGTTCACATGGCCACGCAGCCGGCCTTTGAGAAACCAGTTAGCGTCGATGAGTACCTCTCCATGGTATTCGAGCACGACTGCGAGTATGTGGATGGAATGATCCTGGACCGCGATTTGGGTGAGTTCGAGCATGCGTACGTGCAAGGGATTTTGGTTACCTTGTTCAACAATCATCGCGGCGACTGGGGCGTTTACGCTCTCCCCGAACAGCGTGTCCAGACGCAGAAGACGCATTTCCGCGTTCCTGACGTTGTAGTTCTGCGCGTGGGGTCGGTTCGCGAGCCGATTCTCACCCATCCGCCGTTGTTGGCCATCGAGGTGCAGTCGCCCGACATTCCCCTGCGCAGGACCGAACTTAAGGCGGCCGAGTTTTTGGCCTTCGGCATTGAGTATGTATGGGTAATCGACCCTTATGCTCGCGTCGCCTATCGCGGCATGCCGCAGGGACTGGAACTGGTCCGGGTCGGCGAATTGACCATCCCGGAAACACCGATCCGCGTCGATGTGCAGGAGATTTTCGCGGAGCTGGATCGTCTGTAAGCTGCAGTCAGCGGCGCCGTATCCCTCAGGTTTCATGCGATTCTCGGAGGCATCCATGCTGCGCAACGTGCGTCCCAATGATGCTCCGTCAATCTGCGCGATTTATAACCACTACGTCCGGCACACGTCGATTACGTTTGAAGAGTCGCCTGTCTCTCCCGGGGACATGGAGTTAAGAATTCTTGAGGTGACGGAAACGCTGCCGTGGCTGGTGTGTGAAGAGGGCGGGGAACTGATCGGCTATAGTTACGCCTCCCCATGGAAGCACCGGTCCGCCTATCGCCATTCCGTCGAAGTGACGACCTATTTGCATCCCACGTCGGTTGGAAAAGGCAAGGGATCGGAGATGCTTGCCGCTCTATTCGCCGAACTGCGAAATAGGCCCATTCACTGCGTCATCGGAGGCGTGGCGCTGCCCAACCCGGCTAGCGTCGCCCTGCTGGAGAAATTCGCCTTGCGCAAGGTGGCCCATTTTCGCGAGGTCGGTTATAAATTTGGCCGTTGGATCGATGTCGGCTATTGGCAATTGGTGCTCTGAATCGTCGCGCCATAAACCCTGACCGGCCGACCCGCCAACTCGCGATAGCACTTCTCCTGCTGCTGTACTTCGAAGCCGGGAACTCAAGTGGCGATTCAATCAAGGAATCGCCACCTTCGATTGGAGTCACAGGGGCTACATGTGGGGGAGAAGTGCTCTGACGAGCCGCCTCACGCGTCGATGTCGCAGAACCTGCGGCTGCAATGCGCTCGCGGCCGAGGTTGTGTGTAGCTCCTCGCTCTCAACTTACGCCGGAAGCGGAGGCGAGATAAACAGAGGAGTCCTGGCCGGAAGCGAGAGGAAGCGCAACCAGGATTCTGGCTCCTCCGGCGTCGCGATTCGTCGCGGGCATCCGTTCCCCCCCCCGTGCGCGCGCGCCACAGCATCGCCGTTTGGCGCCTTTTCCTGTTACAAACTTGATACCCCGGTTCGAAGCCTGCACCCCCAGGATGGCCTGCGATCGGGCGCCGCGTTGACGACCGGCTGCCATCGGTTGCTGAACAGCTTTGAGTAGGTTCGTTTTCCCGTCGGCGCCCTACGATGAAGTTCACCCTCGGGCGACGACGCGGCAAAAAATGAGGAAGAGAGAAAATAAGGCTTCCAAATCACTCATTGCGAGGGATAGACTTAGGTACAAGCCCGCAAAAAATGTCTCTTTGCGCCCAAGATTCCATTGGAGCCGTTTGCCATGCCTAAGCTCGGCCTGACATTGACGCCGAACGAACTCGATATTATTGAGCTTAAGAAGCTTGCGGTCGCAGAAGAGGTGACTCTGGCGGCGGTGATGGCCCTCGCCGCCGTGAATGTTCTCGGCTGGTTGGCGCCCGCCCGCGATCGTTTTTCCTATGGCGTCTGGGGGCTGATGAGCGCCTGGCCAGTGCTGGCCATCTTTCTGAGTGCGCTCAGTTTGCAGTCTTCCGCGCCCCGCACCCGGAAACGTCTGCGCCGGTTCAGCCTCGCCCTTGCCATCCTGATCGCTGCAGTCTTCACGGTGATCTTCTGCGCGCAAATGCTTCGCATTTGGCCGCGAATGGACGCTTTTCTTCCCTCCGCACAGATGGCTTCCTCGTTCCTGGCGGTGAATATGTCTCCGCAGGCAGCAGGAGCTTTCGCGCTGCTGGGCCTCGCCATCGTTTTCGCCGGAGCGCGGGGACGACTGGCCGGCGTTGCCGCCGATGTAGTGGTGGGATGCCTGGTTCTGGTGGTGTTGGTTCTTGTCTCTGGCCATTTCATCGCCGTGCTGCACGTCTTCGGCCCCACACCTGGCGTCAGGACATCCTCGCAGACGGTGCTGTGTCTCTTGCTCCTGACTGCCGTGGTTTTCTTCAGAAGAGCGCGCCATGGCGTGTTTTCCATTTTTCTGGGGCGCGGGATCGGGAGCCGGATCGCACGCGCGTTAGCTCCGGTGCTGGTGGTGTTGCCTTACCTGAGAGAGACGCTCCGAGCGCGCATTCTTAACGCGCGCCAGATGCCTCCGCATTACATGACGGCGATTCTCGCCTCCTTGGCCGTGGTGGTCGCAATCGCGCTGCTGCTGTTCCTTGCCTGGCGCATCCACTTTATGGAAGCCGAGATTCACGCCCTGTCGCTGCGCGATCCGCTGACTGGCCTCTACAATCTGCGCGGTTTCCGCCTGCTGGCCGAGCAGGCGCTGCGGCTGGCGAAGCGTTCCGGCCAGCCGTTCTCGGTTTTGTTTATTGACATGGACAACCTGAAGGAAATTAATGACTCGCAGGGGCACCAGGCGGGCTCTGCGTTTCTGGTTGAAACGGGGGACATTCTGCGCGCCGCATTTCGCGAGACCGATGTGCTGGCGCGGGTCGGCGGCGATGAATTCGTGGTCGCGGGCCATTTCAATCAACCGGCGATCGCCCGCGCGGCGCAGCGCCTTGAGGAGTTTGCCGCACGGCGCAACGCCCAGCCCGGCCGTGAAATGGTTCTCAGCTTCAGCGCCGGTCACGTGACCTCCGCCGCCGGCAGCCGCGATTCCCTGGACGAAATGCTCGCCGCGGCCGACCGCGCCATGTACGAAGAAAAGCGCCGCAGGAAATTTATGCTCCAACCGCACATCTGACGCCCCGTTCCCAAGGCCATGCGGCATAGAAATGCATCTTTTGCCAGTGGCTCAGTTTGAAGGGTACGGGCTTTATGCGGTTCTCCAATTGGTGTAGAGCAGAACCTCGAACGTTGAGTGGCGTTTTTCCCAAGAAAACGCCACCTGGCACGCCCCTCAAAACTCCACGGGAATTGGAGAACCGCCGTAGCCCGTACGATGAATCCTTGAAGTTTCGCGGGGCTTTGGCCACTGAGGGATTGCAAATTCAAACTGACCCACTACCCATCCTTTGCCCCGCTTGCATAGTTATGCACCGCGGCTGTATATTTATTCGAGTGCAGCCTCCCCGCGGCCCGCGCCTTCGGCTCCTCCGCGTAACAGGTGAAAAACCGGCCATGAAAAATCAGCGCCTGAACGCAATCCGGGAAGTGGTGTCGAGCTCGCTTGTGGCCAGCCAGGACGAGCTGCGGCGCAAGCTGCGCCGGCGCGGCATCCGCGTCACCCAGGCCACGCTTTCACGCGACATTCATGAGCTGCGGCTTTCCAAAGGGCCCGGCGGATATTCGTTGCCCAATGGCCACGCGGATGTGGCCCCGGCTCCGGACGACGACGCGCCTCCTTCGGTGGCCGAGATGATCGACAGCTTCGGCCTGCGCGTGCGCCAGGCGATGAATCAAGTGGTGGTGGCCACGGTGATGGGCGGAGCGCAGCCGGTGGCGGCGGCGCTGGATTACGAGGAATGGCCCGAGATTGTGGGCACGGTGGCCGGCGACGACACCGTGCTGGTGATTTGCCCCGACCCGCGCCGGGCGGGCGAAGTGGAAGCACGCATAAGGACAATGCTGGAATCATGACCCGAAAAGTGCAAACCGCGGTTGTGGGGGTGACGGGGTACGCTGGCGCGGAACTGGCGCGATTGCTGTTGCGCCATCCCCGTCTGCACGGCGCGCCCCCGGTTTTCGCCGGTCGTGTGGAAGAGAAGGATCTTGCGCGCGGCGGCGTTCCGCTGGTGGAGATTCATCCTCAACTGGCCGGCGGCAATGGGAATGGAAACCTGAAACAGGAGCCGTTTTCCTGGGAACTGCTCGGCGAGCGGGGCGTCGAAATCCTGTTTCTGGCCACACCGCACGAGCAGTCGCGCGCGTGGGTTCCCCAAGCGCTTCAACGCGGGCTGCGGGTGATCGACCTGAGCGGGGCCTGGCGGCTGGCGAACCCGGCGAACCGGGCCATTTACGCCTTCCAGGATGAGGGCTCCGACCAGGCCGCAGCCACCCAAGCGCAAGCCGTCTACGGCATGCCGGAGTTGCATCGCGCCAAGATTGCCGCAGCGCGCCTCGTCGCGAATCCTGGCTGCTATCCGACTTCCGTGATTCTGGCGGTGAAGCCGCTCGCCGCTGCGGGGCTGCTCGACCTCGAACACGGCGTCATTGCCGACGCCAAGAGCGGCGTCAGCGGCGCGGGCAAGGCGCCTACCGCCAAAACACATTTTATGTACGCCGCCGATAATCTCTCCGCCTACAGCGTCTTCACCCACAGGCACACGGGCGAAATGCTTGAACAGATCGAGATCGACGCCGGCGACATGGTCTTTACCCCCCACCTGCTGCCCATTCCGCGCGGCATTCTTTCCACCATTTATGTGCGCTTCAACGAGCCGCAGACGCGCTCCGCCGTGGCGCGCGTCTATGAAGACTTTTTCGCCGGCAGCCCCATGGTGCGGTTCCACGAAAAGTCGCTTCCGCAAATTCAATATGCCGTGCACACCAACTACGCGGATATCGGATTTCAGCTCGATGCGAGCGGTCGCCGCGCGGTGATCGTCAGTTGTCTCGACAATCTCTTGAAGGGCGCCGCCGGCCAGGCGGTGCAGAATCTCAACATCATGCTCGGCTGGCCCGAATCGGAAGGTCTCGCATGAAACTCGCCGCGGAAGGGCTGGAATGAAGTACGTGGTCAAACTGGGCGGCGCCGGCCTGGAAACTCCTTCGCTGCTCGCCGGCTGCACCCGCGCCATCGCCGAGCTGGCGCGCGACGGCAACCATGTGGCCGTGGTCCACGGCGGCGGCGTGCAACTGACGCGCATGCTGAAGGCCCTGGGCATCGAAAGCGAATTCGTCAACGGCCTTCGCGTCACCGACAAAGAAACACGCGACGTGGCTCTGATGGTTCTTGCCGGCCGCGTGAACAAGGGGCTGGTGGCCGCGCTCGGTGCGCTCGGCCAGCCCGCGGTCGGCGTCTCCGGCGGCGACGGTTTGCTCTTCCGCGCGCGCAAAAAGCGCACCGCGCCGGACCTCGGATTCGTGGGTGAAATCGCCGCCAGCGATCCACGGTGGATTGAAGCCATCTGGCAGTTGAACGGCGTGCCGGTGATTTCGTCGCTGGCTCTCGGTTTCGACGGCGAATATTACAACGTGAACGCCGATGAAATGGCCGCCGCCTGCGCCATCGCCTGCAACGCCGACGCGCTGGTGTTCCTCACCGACGTTCCCGGCGTGAAAGGCGCCAACGGCGAGGTGCTGCGCTGGCTCTCCATCGACCAGATCGCCGAAATGGCGCAAAGCGCGGTCATCTCCGGCGGCATGTTGCCCAAGCTGGGCGCCTGCCGCGAAGCGCTGCTCAATGGCGTCAAGCGGGTGCGCATCCTGCCCGCCGAGGCGGCCGGCTCCTTGCCCGACCTGTGCAGTTCGCGCGTAAGCCACGGCACTGAAGTGATGGTCGCCTGAGGAGGTCTGAAGAATGAAACTCGAAGAAATTCGCGCCGCCGAAGCGCGGCTCCTGCTTTCCACTTACGATCGCAGCCCCGTGCTCTTCGTCGATGGCGACGGGGTTCACGTCATGAGCGAGAACGGTGCGAAGTACCTGGATTTGCTCAGCGGCATCGGCGTCAACGCGCTGGGCTATAACCACCCGGCCATTGTCGAGACCATCGCGCGTCAGAGCCGCGCCCTCATCCACATTTCGAACCTCTATTACCACGACGGCCAGGCCGAGCTCGCCCTGCGCCTCACCGAACGCACCGGACTCGACCGCGCATTCTTCTGCAATAGCGGCACGGAAGCCTGGGAAGGCGCGCTCAAGCTGGCGCGCGCCTACGCCGGCTTGCGGCGCAGCGAGGGCGCGCCCATCGGCACAAAGTTTCTCGCCCTCGAACAGAGCTTCCACGGCCGCACTTTCGGCGCGGTTTCCACCACCCACAAAGAAAAGTACCGCGAGCCCTTCGCGCCCGTGGTTCCGGGAGTCGAGTTCGTGCGCTTCAATGACGTCGCTGACCTGCGCGCCAGGTTCTCCAGCGAGGTTTGCGCGATCCTCGTTGAAGCCATCCAGGGCGAGGGCGGCGTGCGCCCGTTAACGCAGGAGTTCTTTGCCGAGGCCCGCCATCTCGCCAGCTCCACCGGCGCGCTGCTCATCGTCGATGAGATTCAGGCCGGCATGGGCCGCACCGGCAAATGGTGCGCCTATCAGCATTACGGCATCTCCGGGGCCCCCGCGGACAGGTCTTCGTCCGTGGGGTGGATACACCCGGACATCACCACCCTCGCCAAGCCCCTCGCCGGGGGCCTCCCCCTCGGAGCCGTGCTGTGCACCGAAGAGGTGGCGCGCGCCATCCACGCCGGCATGCACGGCACAACCTTCGGCGGGGGCCCGCTGGCCTGCGCCGTCGCCATCGCCGTGATTGACACGATCGAAAAGGAAGGGCTGCTCCAGAACGCGACCGAAGTGGGCGCCTATTTTCAGGATCGGTTGCGCGGCCTCGCGCGCCGTCACGAGGCTATCATCGACGTGCGCGGCAAAGGTCTTATGCTCGCCGCCGAGCTCGATTCCGCGGAGCTCGCCAAACGCGCCGTGGCGGAGATGTTCAAGCGCCGCATCCTCATCAACTGCACCAGCGACACCGTGCTGCGTTTTCTGCCTCCGTTCATCGTGCAGCGCGCCCACGTCGATACGGCCATCGCGGCGCTTGACGAAGTTCTGACTGAGAACGCCGGCGCGCCGAGCGAATCCTCATCCGCAGGAGGACACCGTCATGTTTAGCAGAGCGACTTTGGAGCCCACGGACTCCGCGATTCCCGTCGAAAAAGACCCCGATGTGCTGGCCGCCGCAGCGCGCATGGCGGGCGAAGATCTTTGCTCCATCGCCGATCTCTCCAGCGCCGAAGTCCGCGCCATTCTCAAGCTCGGCCACGACGTCAAGCGCTCGCCCGCCGCCTATCGTCACGCGCTCGACGCCCGGCAAATGGTGCTGATGTTTGAGAAAGCCAGCCTGCGCACGCGCCTCGCCTTCGAAACCGGCATCAACACCATGGGCGGCAATGCCATCTTCGTCGACCAGACCAGCTCCCCGCTCGGCGAGCGCGAAACCATCGCCGACGTGGCGCGCAACCTCGAGCGCTGGGTCGATGTGATCGTGCTGCGCACCTATGCGCACGACACCATCACCGAGATGGCCGCCAACTCCCGCGTGCCGGTCATCAACGCGCTCTCCGACTTCGAACATCCCTGCCAGGCGCTGGCCGACTTCATGACCCTGCAGGAGCATTTCGGCCACACCGCCGGCCTCAACTTCACCTACGTCGGCGACGGCAACAACGTGTGCCACTCGCTGATGCTCACCGGCGCGCAACTGGGCGCGAACGTCACCGTGGCCACGCCGCGCGGCTACTCGCCCGACATCGAAATCGTCACCATCGCGCGCGAGATGGCCCAGGCCAACGGCTGCGAGATCCGCCTGTTGCAGGATCCGCACGCCGCCGCCGAGGGCGCCGACGCGGTCTACACCGACGTCTGCGTCAGCATGGGCATGGAGCACGAGTCCACCAAGCGCGCGCCCATCTTCCGCCCGTTTCAAGTCAATGAAGCGCTCATGTCCAAAGCCAGGCCCACGGCCGTGTTCATGCACTGCCTGCCCGCGCGTCGCGGCGAAGAAGTCACCGACGCGGTGATCGACAGCCCGCACTCGATCGTCTTCGACCAAGCCGAAAATCGCCTCCACGCGCAGAAGGCCTTGCTGCTCTTGCTGCTCGGCGGCCTGGAGAACTTGAAAGCTTTTAGCTGCTAGCTTCTCGCCTATGGCTTCCTGATGGAGGCGATGTGCCTTCAGCTTCTTGATGGAGGCGATGTGCCTTCAGCTTCTTGATGGAGGCGATGTGACTTTAGCTTCTTGATGGAGGCGATGTTTTGAAAGGGCACGGCTTTAGCCGTGCCGCAAAGGAATCGAAATGATCACGGGCTTTAGCCCCTGAGGGAAGGTTCTGATC
>JASHOC010000040.1 GCA_030041305.1 Acidobacteriaceae bacterium | reverse complement strand
GATTTCATTCCAGCCGTTGGCTCCGCTTAGAATCGCGGCGATGGCGATGAGCAGTATCTCTTCCAGAAGGTGCTCCCGCGTCCGCTCCACCCGCGGGTCCTTCAACTCGGCGAAATAGCTCAGGGGACTCTCCATGTCCCCATCTCATCCCCACTATCTCCCGCTGCATATAGCGTTTAAGATGCGTTTGCCCTGGGGGCGTCGGTCTTTGCCCCTCGCGTCTTGTGTGGAGGGACGGGCGAGGGGCTGCCGCACGGAAGCGGCGAAATCCCATCGCAATAATACGCATCGACACTTCGCATTGGCCGAACCGGTGGCGTTGAAACTGGTCTACACTGATAGGCGACCATGCGCCCCTTCCGCCGTTTTCTTTCTTGGCTTCTCGCTGTTGCCGCGACCACCGCCTTCGGCCAACCGCCCGCCCTGCGCGCGCCCGATGCGGCCGCTCAAGGAGGCGAAGCACGCGCTGCTCGCGCCTACGAGGCTGCCTTGCGCCAGGGACCACTGGCAGTGCGCGCCTTTCTGGAGGGATTCCCCAAAGGCGCGGACCTGCATGTGCACCTTTCGGGGGCCGTATACGCAGAGACGTTCATCCGCGATGCGGGCGAGGATGGCTTGTGCGTGGACGCGACGGCGCTTGCGTTTGCCCAGCCACCCTGCGCCGGAGCACTGATCGCGGCCAAGGATCTCTCGGGGAACATCAGCGCGGCGAACCAGACGCTTTATGACCGGCTGATTGACGCCTTTTCGATGCGCGGCTTTGTGCCCGCTGCCGGCTGGAGCGGCCACGACCAGTTTTTCGCCACCTTTGCGCACCTTGGGGGGCTGAGCAAGAGCCACACCGGCGAGTGGGTGGACGAAGTGGCCAGCCGGGCCGCCGCACAAAACCAGCAGTACCTGGAATTGATGGAGACGCCGTTGTTCAGCCACGCGGCGCAGATTGCCCATGCCCTTGGCTGGAGTGCGGAGTTGGCGCGGGCCGAGCCCGAGGCTTTTGCGCACCTTCGCCAGGACCTGATCGACCGCGGGCTGCGCGACGAGATCGCTCCGGACCGGGAAGATGTGCGCCAGGCTGAAGCCGAGCGGCGGCGGCTGGAGCATTGCGGAACGCCGGAGGCTACGGCTGCGTGCGCAGTCGAAGTCCGATACATCTACCAGATCCTCCGCGGCAACCCGCCACAGCAGGTGTTTGCGCAAACGCTGCTGGGATTCGAGACGGTCCAGGCCAGCATGGATGCGGATAAGACAGGCAAGGGCGGCGGGTTTGTCGGCATCAACTTCGTGATGCCGGAAGACGGGCTCATTTCTATGCGCGACTATACGCTGCAGATGAAGATGGTGGGTTATCTGCACTCAGTGTATCCGCGCGTTCACGTCACGCTGCACGCCGGGGAGCTGGCTCCGGGACTTGTGCGGCCCGAGGAATTGCGTTTCCACGTCCGGCAGGCCGTGGAGCTTGGCTACGCGGAGCGCATCGGGCACGGCGTGGACGTGATGTACGAAGAGGACCCGTGGGGACTGCTGAGGGAAATGGCCGAACAGCATGTGATGGTGGAAATCAACCTGAGCTCAAACGAGAGCATTCTGGGCGTCAAGGGCGCAGATCATCCATTTCCCCTCTATCGCGCGGCGCACGTGCCGGTGGCGCTCTCGACCGATGATGAGGGCGTAAGCCGCATCGATCTGACGCACGAATATGTGCGGGCGGCGCTCGATTACCACTTGAGCTACGCGGACCTGAAGCAACTGGCGCGCACCGGGATGGAACACGATTTTTTGCCGGGGGCGAGCTTGTGGGCAGCGGCGGATCGATTTGGCGAAGCGGCGCCGGCGTGCCGGGACCAAGTCGCGGGCGCGGTGCGGCCCCTGGCCATGTGCAAGGCGTTTCTCGACGGGAATCCGAAGGCTGCCGCGCAGTGGGAACTGGAGCGGCGGTTCCGGGCGTTCGAGGCGAAGTTCTGATCTTTGGGTTTTTGGGTGAGTAGGCGTCCCGGGGACCACAGCGCCGGTTCTTCCCTGTACCCCTATACCCCCCACCCCCGGCTTCTGTGAGCAAATTTCCTATTCTGAATGAGTTACATGAAACTAATCGCCGCAAATATCGGAGAACATATACCTTTAATTCGCAGATTTAGGAAAACAAAAGGGATACCTCGATAATTGCGCCGGTTTGCACCACAAATTTCGAGAGAACACGCTCTTACGGGCTGCCACTGCAGAATCAACTGGAACTTTTCCCGGGGATCGAGCCTTGGGGGGAGACGCTGGTTTACGCCTCGCCGAAAGGACTCATAGCCTTGGGAAATTTCGTCATGTCGATTATGCGCCAAACGCGGAAAATAACCGGAAATCGGGAAGTGCTTTGTTTTGTGGCGACTGTGAATTCTCCCGCTTGACGTGCGAGAAGCGCCGTTCCCTGCGCGAGTGGTTGGTGAGATTGAAAGGAGAAAATGCCGACGATTTCGGACGGTTTGAACCTGGAAACGAGCTAAATTCCACAATAATCACGGGCGAACGCGCTATTGCTCGTAGCCGCAGATGCCGCCAGCGCAACCCATCTGCGGGGCGCAGCAGGCCTCGCCCATTTCGCATCGAGAAGGCGCGGCCGCGCTGCCGCTCTTTGAGATGAGCCCCGCGCCCGCGCTGATCAGCCGCTTCACCTGGCCGCCACATTGCGGGCAGGAAGCGATCGATGGATCGGACATCTTCTGGCGACGCTCAAACCGGTTTCCGCAACTTTGGCACAGATATTCGTAAGCAGGCATTGGGTTTTCCTCGGGATCAGTCACTTCAAGTATAGCCCGGTGTCCACATTACTGGACCACCAAAGATACGGGCGAAATCGGGTGGTGACCCCATTGGAAGCGAAGAACCTCGGAATTTCCCTACTTGACTCCCTTGGCGGGCTAACGTAAAAGTTCAAGTATCAACTATTTGATAGAAGATATCGGGGCGGCCCATTCAATACATCCCAGAGACTCCACATCTGTGCGCCACGAAAACCGCGATGGCGCCATCGATTCCGTCTGCCGAGCGTGCTTTGTTACTGTCCACACCTCTGTCTGTGAATCGGAACTGGACCAGGCGGAGAAGAATCACACCTGCGACCCTGAAATTCTGGCGCACTGGAATCGCAGAGCGCGCCAGAGATCCGGTCAGGTTTACGGCGGTTCTCCAATTCCCGTGAAGTTTTGAGGGGCGTGCCGGGTGGCGTTTTCTTGGGAAAAACGCCACTCAACGTTCGAGGTTCTGCTCTACACCAATTGGAGAACCGCTATAGGCAGTGTCTGACGAATCCAAACATAAGCAGCCGTGACGGAGGAGCAACTTTCCGGGGCTGAAGCCCTATGCTTTTTTTGCGATTTTCATCAGGGGCCGGAAGGCCCCTGCTCCTTCCGATTTTAAATTGCTAGATTCGTCAGACACTGCCTGGGGCCTGTTCGCCATCCCCAATCGTGTTGACAAGCCCTGGAAACCGTAACAAGGCACGTTGAGGATGCCGCCCGAATTGTCCTCGGATCATCTGTCGATGCCCACCTATAATGGTTTGTGCCCATTGTAGCTTGGAGAGAAGACGAAGCAGACCCGCCTGTAACCTTGCCGTAACATTCCGCGCCTGCCCTCGAACCGAATCAGGGTCCGGCGCCGCATCGAGGAGTGAAATCGATCCATGCCCGCTGAAAGAAGTCCCGTCAATGTTGACGATTTGAAGAAGCTGGTGCGCACTGTTCCGGGTTTTCCCAAGCCGGGCATCCTGTTTTACGACATCACCACCCTGCTCAAAGACAAGACCGGTTTTGCGCAACTGATCGATGCGCTGGCGGCGCATTACATCGAGCGAAGAATCGATCTGGTGCTCGGCATCGAGGCGCGCGGATTCATCTTCGGGCCGGCGCTGGCGTATCGTCTGAACGCCGGCTTTGTGCCGGTGCGCAAGCCGCGTAAGCTTCCTGCGCCGGTGGCGCGCGTCACGTACGATCTGGAGTACGGCTCCGACACCCTCGAGATTCACATGGACGCCATCGCGCCCGGACAGAGTGTTGTGCTGGTGGACGATTTGCTGGCCACCGGAGGCACGATGGAAGCTACGGTGAAGCTGGTGAAGCAACTGGGCGGAAAAATCGCCGGGCTGGGATTTGCCGTCGAGCTCGATTTCCTGAAAGGCCGCGAGCGGTTCCCGGAGTACGACGTCTTCAGCCTGCTGCACTACGACGAATAACGGAATCCTGCGCCTGGCGCTCAAATCGCGTCTTCCGGCGAAAATGCCGGATCCCGCGGCCTATCGTCATTGGCTGCATTGTCGTCCTTGAGCATCTGCGCGTCGGAAAAGCGATAGCCGACAGCGACGTCGGTGAGCAGGTATAGAGGCCGGGACGGATCGTCTTCGATCTTCTTGCGCAATTGGCGGACGAAGGTGCGCAGATACTCGACTTCTTCGCGGCAATCCGCGCCCCACACGGCGGTGAGCAGCTTGGCGTAGGTCACCACCCGGCCGGCGCGGCTCATCAGGCAGTGCAGAATGTCGAATTCTTTGCGAGTGAGATGAATCGTCTCGCCGCGTTTGGTGACGCCGCGCTTCATTGGCTCCAAAAGAATTTCGCCAATCTCAATCGGCGCATCCTTGGCGCGCGCCGGGGCCCCCACGCGCCGGATGGCGGTGCGAATGCGAGCGATCAGTTCGCGGGTGCTGAACGGCTTGGTGACGTAATCGTCGGCGCCCAAATCGAGGGCCTCCACTTTGTCTTCTTCCTGATCACGCACGCTGAGCATGAGCACCGGCAGCCGGGGCGCGAAGCTGCGAATGCGGCGCAACGTGTCGATGCCGCCGAGCCCGGGCATGTTGATGTCGAGCAGCACCACGTCGTAAGGGGCCGCACGCAGGGCTAGCAGCGCTTCTTCGCCTCGCGAGGCCTCGGACACCTGGAACCCCAGCTCCGCCAGCGGCGGCCGCAGCGCCCTGCGAATGGCCGGCTCGTCATCGACCACCAGAATGCGAATAACGGATTGGGTCATCGTATGCTTCCTTTCTCCCGGCCTGCCGGAATGGCGGCGAAAAAGGTGGTTCCCTCCTGCGCATCGCTGGTTACCCACACATACCCGCCATGGATGGCAGCCACGCGTTTAGCCACGGAGAGGCCGATTCCCGTGCCGGGCGTTTGGTTCGATGCCGAAGCGCGATAGTACCGGTTGAAGATGCGCTCCCGGTCGGCCATGGGAATCACCGGCCCATAGCTGTGCACCGAGAAAACAGTTTCCGTGGGGGCCGAGGCGACGCGGAGAGTGATGGCCGAGCCGAAATGGGAATACTTGCACGCATTATCGAGATATTGGGTGAGGAGCATGATCATCAGCCGGCGATCGCACAGGGTCACCAGATCTTCATTCTCCAGCTCGACCGCGATCTGCGCCGAGGCCAGCCGATCTTTGAGCCCCATAAGCACCTCGTCGACCAGCGACCCGGCGCTCACCGGCTCGGCGCGCACGGCGACTTCTCCGGCGTCGAGCCGTGCGGTGGTGAGCAGGCGCGTGGTCAAATCGTTGAGCAGACTTGTCTGCTCGCCAATCAGCGCAACCAGCTCCGCCTGGCCCGCGGAAAGCCGGCCCATTTCGCTTAATCCTGTGCTGGCGGCGCGAATCGCCGTCAATGGGGTCTTGTAGGCGTGCGCCAGGCTATCGAGCACAGTGGCGCGCAACTGCTCGGCGCGGCGTTCGGTTTCAATAAGGCTTTCATTGGCCACGGCGCGAAAGCGATCGAAGGTGATGGCGACCAGCGAGGCGATGGCGTCGGCGGCCAGAGGCGCGATTTCGCCGCGCATCATCAGGCTACCCACAGGCGCGCTTCCCAGCCGCACCACGCGCCGCACAAGTCCGAGCGCCGCGTCGTCGTCCGAAGTGCCGAAATGGTAGACGCTCTGCGCCTGTTCCTGCGGATCGGCGTTCCAGAAACCGGCTTGATACACAGTGTGCAGATCGGCGTCGAAGACCGCGACTGCCTGCAACGCAAAAATCTCCTGAATCATTGCCGCCAATTCCTGGCCGGGCTCGACGTGGAGATCGATCTGAAGAGTGCGGCTGGTGAACTCATACAGTTCGCGCGTCTGGCTGCTCCAGGTATCGGCCTCTTTGGCCTGCCGCGCGGCGCGCTCGGAACTCCGGCTGACGAGGAGCGCGGTGAGCATCAGAGTCAGCAGAGCCGCGAGACTGTACGCCGGCGCCAGCGTGCGCGCGATCCAATCGGGAACGGCAACTGCCGCCAGGGCCACGATCGCCGCCTGCCAGAAGCCACAGAGCCACGCCACAAGAAGGACGATGAGAAACGACAGCCATACGGCGTCCGGAAGCGAGCCACCGCGTCCAGGGGCGACCCACGCCATCAGCAGCACGGCCGCCAGGCCCGGCACGCACTCCAGCACGAACCGGGGCAGGTTCGGCCGCGATCCGCGCCAGCGCACGGCGTGAAAAACAGAGCGCATCGGAATGTCGATTCCAGACATTCAGTCACCTGCCGTTCCCATGCCGTCGGAGCAGGGCTCCTCGCTATCGCGCGCGCAGGACAACGATCTCTGACTGTTCCCATGGCGCGGGCTTCCCAAACTAAATCGAAAAAGTGAGAAAGCTTGCGATAAAAGCGATGAATTACCTGGTTCCACTCCAAACCTGTGGAAGACGTAAAGCGATTTTAGCAGGAGTCGCATGGTACGCCGGAAAATTGCGCGCGCCGCTATTGGGTCATGGTTAGCTGCAGCCTGTAGGCTTTCTCCGTGAGAGTGACAGCCCAGGAGCAGACCAAGCCCGTGCGCTCAAGAAAAATGACAAATCTTTACGCGTTCCTTATGCGATGCATGGTCAACTATTGTTAATTTCAAATAACTGTCGGTTTTGCGGTCCGGAGCAGCGCGTCACACATGCCTCCTGCGCTTTGACTTTCGTATGACCCTCGCGGGCATACGTTTGCAGAGAAGGTGGGCCCAAAACGGATAAGTGAACATGCGAGAACTTACGCCCTCTTTCGCAACCTTTTCTTCAACTCATTCTTACCATTTTTCTTATTCCAGGGAAAACCATGCCTGTCCGCATCCCCGTGAACTGGAGACTTTTTCCGCATGTCATGGCGACAGCCATCATCGCTGTCGCCGCGACGGCTAGCGCGCAGGCGCCATCGACGCCCTCCACGGAGCCAAACTCACCGGCGCCGCCAACAACACGCCCGTGGCGGGTTGGGCCTTTCGACATCGACGGTTATGTTGACGGCTATTACACCGACAACGCCAACCATCCCGCCGCTTCCGCGAACGGCCAAACCAACGACTTTTACAACTTCAATGACAAGGCGGACCGGCCCACGCTCAACGCCGCCAAACTCACCCTCCATCACGAACCTGCGCCGCTGGGCGCGCGCGTGGATCTGTTCTACGGGCGCACCAACGCTCTGTTCAACACCCGCACGGATGTCAATTATGTGGAGCAGGCGTTTGCAAGCCTGAAGCCAGCGAGGACCAAAGGTCTGGAAGTGGACCTTGGCAAATTCGTAACCTCGGCGGGTGCGGAAGTAGTCGAGACGAAGGACAATTGGAACTACTCCCGTTCGCTGCTCTTTTCGTGGGCCATTCCTTATTACCATTTCGGCCTGCGTTCCTCGTTCCCCGCGTCCAAAGCCGAAACCGTGGGGGTGCAACTGGTCAATGGCTGGAACCGCTGTATGGCTCGTGGCGGCGGACTCACCACCGGCTTGACCAGCGCGTTCACGAAGACCCGGTATGCGTGGGACTTGAATTTTTACACGGGTCCGGACAATAGCGCGTCGCAGGACAGCTATCGCAACCTAATCGACTCCACGCTGTTGCTGACGCCCAACGCCAAAATCAACGCCTACATCAACTACGATTACAGTCAAACCCGCGACGCTATCGTGGCCGGAACCGGCGACGCATTGCTCAAGCATTGGCAGGGCGTCGCCTTTGCCGCTCATGAGCAACTCACGGCTATTGAGGCTCTGGCCGCTCGCTTCGAGTTCTTCAACGATCCCAATGGCCTCGCCACCTGCACTCCGCAGCAGCTCAAGGAGTTTACGGGAACTTACGAGTTCAAATGGCGCAAATGGCCGCCGGGGCTGCTGTCGCGGCTCGAATGCCGTCGTGACTGGTCCAGCGCGGCTTCTTTCCACATAGGAACCTCCGGCCTGGTAAATTCGCAGTCCACGCTGACGGCCGGATTTGTGGTCATTCTGGCTCCCTGGCGTTGACCGGTTGCCGCGCGATCGGTCACGGACATGGGGCACACCGCAGCGATGTGGGTCTAGGCGGCAGGGCGCTCTTCTGGACGGCTCGGGCGCTCATTCGGATGGTGACTTCGACGCTCACGGCGCTGGTCGCAGATCGCCGGTAAGTGCCGGGTTTTGCACCGGCTATTTTTGAAATCTTCATAAAATCCTTATAGCCTGGGAACTAGCATGACGAAAGAATTCGTGCGAGCTTCTGCAACAGCCGGCGCTAGGGTTGGGCCTTGCGAATTCGCCTTTTCCGGCGCAACCCGCTGACATACGGGAACCCCGAGGCTGTAGAATTGAAATTCCTGCGAAGAAGCGCCTCTTTCGATCCGTTCACGATTACGGTTCCAAGCTAAAACCTAACAAGGAGAAGTTAAGAATGCCGCGCACCCCCGATGATGTAAGAAAACTTGCCAAGGAAGCCGGTGTAAAGATTGTCGATCTGCGGTTCATCGACCTGCCGGGCATGTGGCAGCACTTTTCCATTCCTATTGAAGACCTTGAGGACGACCTGTTCAGCGACGGGATCGGTTTCGACGGCTCGAGCATCCGCGGTTTCCAGCAGATTCACGAAAGCGACATGTTGCTGATCGCCGACGCCGACACGGCCTTTGTGGACCCGGTCCTGCAGGCGCCCACCATCAACATCATCTGCAATGTCTTCGATCCGCTCAGCCGCAAGCCCTATAGCCGCGACCCGCGTTACGTCGCGCAAAAGGCTGAGGCTTATCTCAAGAGCACCGGCATCGCCGACACCAGCTACTGGGGCCCGGAGGCCGAGTTTTACATCTTCGACGACGTGCGCTACGGCCAGACCGCGAACACCGGTTTTTACTCCATCGATTCCCGCGAAGGCATCTGGAACAGCGGCCGCGAAGAAACCCCGAATCTGGGCTACAAGCTGCGCCACAAAGAGGGTTATTTTCCAGTGCCGCCATCGGATCAGTTGCAGGATGTCCGGTCGGAGATTTTGCTCGCTCTCAAGGATGCGGGCGTCAAGGTTGAGGTGCATCACCACGAAGTGGGGACCGCCGGTCAGGCCGAGATCGACATGCGCTTCGGCCCCTTGGTCACAATGGGCGACAACCTGATGAAGTACAAGTACATCATCCGCATGATCGCCAAAAAGCACGGCATGACGGCCACCTTCATGCCCAAGCCGCTCTTTGGCGACAACGGCTCCGGGATGCACGTTCACCAGAGCTTATGGAAAGGCGACGCCAACGTCTTTTACGACGCCAAGGGATACGCGCTGCTGAGCAGCACCGCCAAGCACTACATCGGCGGCCTGCTCAAGCACGCGCCGGCGTTGCTCGCCATCTGCGCCCCCACCACCAACTCGTACCGCCGTCTGGTGCCGGGCTACGAGGCCCCGGTGAATCTGTGCTACTCGCAGCGCAATCGCTCCGCGGCGGTGCGCATTCCGGTCTACTCCACCAGCCCCAAGGCGAAACGTCTTGAATTCCGCTGCCCCGATCCCTCCACCAATCCATATCTTTGCTTCTCGGCCCTGCTCATGGCCGGCCTGGACGGAATCAAGAAAAAGATCGATCCCGGCGAAGCGGTGGACAAGGATCTTTACGAGCTGGAGCCCGAGGAAGCCAGGAAGATCAAGAGCACGCCGGGTTCGCTGGGCGAGGTTCTCAATGCGCTCGAGGAGGATCACGCATTCCTGCTGGAGGGCGGGGTGTTTACGCCCGATTTGATCGAAACTTGGGTCAGCTACAAGCGCGAGCGCGAACTGGCGCCCGTCAACCTGCGCCCCGTTCCATACGAGTTCTTCCTCTATTACGATCTATAGAGCGAAACTCCACGGCCGAATTGCTGCAACCTGGAGCGGCCGGTTCACTCGAGCCGGCTGCTCGCAATGTCCTCCTTCGAACTCCTCGCCCCTCGGAAAACCCTTCACGCCCGCCGTCTCAATCTGCGGTATATTGGCCCTAGCCGCTCATCCCCTGGAATCTCAATTCACCGGCTGGACCGTATGGCGCACGACGTCTTCGTCAGCTATTCCGCGAGGAATAAAACCATTGCAGACGCTGTCTGCGCTGCGCTCGAGGCCGAAGGCATCCGCTGCTGGATCGCGCCGCGCGACGTGGTTCCCAGCATGGAGTACGCCGAAGCCATCGTCGACGCCATCGAGCAGGCGCGCATCATGGTGCTGGTCTTCACCGCTGACGCCAACGCCGCGCCGCAAGTCCGGCGCGAAGTGGAGCGCGCGGCCAATCACGATACCGCCATTCTCCCAGTCCGCTTCGAAAACGTTGTTCCCGCCAGGGCGCTGGCCTTCTTCATCGGCAACGTGCACTGGCTCGACGCGCTGACCCCGCCGCTGGAGCCGCACCTCAAGAAGCTCGCCGACACGATCAAAAAGCGGCTCGAAGCAGTGAGCCGGCGTAAAGCGCCGACGGCGGAGCCTTCGGCGGCGGAAGCGTCTCAGGATCCCAATCGCCAGGAGCCTGCGGCGGCGCCGTTGGCGGCGTCGCGTCCACCAGAGACCCTTCCGCAACAGGCACCCGCTGAAAGTCCGCACGTTAAGCAGCCAATTGAGATCGGCAGGGTCGCGAGGCTCGAATCGGCGGAGCAGTCGAGCACACGAAGATTGGGTGAATGGCGTTCCAGGAGCGGAACCGTCGCCGCGCCCCGCACTTGGAGAATTCCCGTATGGGTGTGGGGCGGAGGGGCTGTATTAACGCTTGTTCTCGTTGGAGTCTTTGCGGCGTCGCGCTTCGGCAGGCACAGCGCAGCGGAAGGATTCGATGATAAACCGCTCGCAGACACGATGAAATATATTCAGGACGGGTTGAACGCCATCGGCAAACTCGAAATTGCCGTTAACTTCAAGAACACGAGCAACGGCAGCAATTTCCGCTACACCGAGGCCGATGAAGCGAGCAACGTCGTAGCCGATCCCAGCCAGTGCCGCATCTCCTACCACTGGAAAGTGTGGCAAAACGGCTCGCCCCAACCCACGTCGGATCACGATTCCGGGTTCAACCTGCGGGATGTAGACGATGTCGTCCTCGAGCCTTGGCGGAAGTGGCGAACAGATTCTTTTGCTAATACCAGTTCTTCGAACCTGGTCGCCATTTCTACTGACCCGGACGTGACCGCGTTGGTTCTTTCCTGGAAAAATAAGGCGACGCCCTATGATTTTCCGTTTACCGACGCGCTGCTGGCCATTCACCTTGCCGATGCCTTCAAGCACGCTGTCAAGCTCTGTGGCGGCGGGTCAGCGGCAAATGCCCCTCAAGGAGCCGCAACCACGCATACCGAGGCCCCTGTGCAACCTGGAGCGCAACCGGCTCGGCAGAATGCGGCGGCTCCGCCGGCGACCGTGAGCCCCAGCACGGTCCGCAAGCCATTGAAGGACACGGCCGGCGGGCCAGAGAAACAACCCTCCCAGGAAGGCGCCGCAACGCCCACTCAAGCCCCTCCGCAAAACGGCGCTCAACCGGCAGTGAGGAGCAATCTTTGGGTGGGCCTCCACAGAATGCGGTCTGCGCAGTCCTCCGCTCCTTCAATGCCGAACAATGCGCCGAAGCCCCTGGCGGATCCCGGCGAAACAGCATCGCTGGATGACACCATGAAATTCATCCAGGATAAGTTGGCCGGCGTCGGGAGAATCGATTTTATCCAGTCCGTCCCCAGATCTGACGGTGCAACCATCCAATATCCATACGCTGAAGAAGCCAGCAATGTGACCGCCGACCCGAGGCAGTGTCGCGTTTCCTACCGCTTCCGCAAATGGTTTCTCGGCTCAACCCAACCCAAGTACGACGAGGAAATCCAACTCGACCTGCGCGATTTGGATGACATCGTCGTCGAGCCGATGATGCACCCTGAATATCTCAACTACCCTCGGACGAACTTGTCGGTGGTCCGGAAAGGCGAAAGCCCCAAGCCGCTCTTTTTTCCGTTTATCGACGCCGGCCTCGCCAATCGCGTCGCCAGCGCTTTAAAGCACGCGGCCAAACTCTGCGGCGGCGGCGCAAGCGGGAAGTAATCGCCGGCCGCCCTAGTTCGCCGCCACGCCCGCCTCGATTGCCTCGGCCAGCGCTTCGGCGGCGTCGATGCACGCGGCGCGGCTCACGTCCAGGTGGGTCACGAGGCGCACTGCGTCCTTACCGAAGGCCCCGGCTAACACGCCGCGTTCCTTGAGCCGGGCCTCGAGTTCCGTCGCGGTCAGGCCCCCCGTCAAGGCTCCGTTCAAGCGAAATATCACGATATTGGTCTCCACCGATTTCAGGTTGATCGAGACGCCGTCGATGTGCGAGAGCGCTTCGGCCAGCAGCCGCGCGTTCGCGTGGTCTTCATGCAGCCGTTTCGGCCCGTGCTCGAGGGCGATCAATCCGGCCGCCGCCAGCACTCCGGCCTGGCGCATGGCGCCGCCCAAAGCTTTCCGGTAATTGCGCGCGCGGTCAATCGACTCCGCTGAACCCACAAGCATCGATCCCACCGGCGCGCCGAGGCCCTTCGAGAGGCAGAACATCACCGTGTCGAAGCCGCGCGTGAGGGTGCGCACGTCCCTGCCCAGCGCCACCGCCGCGTTGAAGATGCGCGCGCCGTCCAGGTGCAGCGGGATGTTGCGCGCTTTTGCCTCGCCCCAAATCTCCTCCAAAACCTGAAGGTTGGAGACCCGGCCGCCGGCCAGGTTGTGAGTGTTCTCAATCGCGATCAAGCCCGTCTGGGCGCGCATCGGTCCCGGCGGATAGACGAAAGGCTCGATCTCTTTCCACGTCAAAACCCCGCTGGCCGCGGCCACCGGCCGGATCAGGCAGCCGGAAAAGACCGCCGTAGTGGACATTTCCCAGTCGAGAATGTGCGCGCGCGATTCGGCGATCACTTCCTGGCCGGGCTGCGTGTGCACGCGAATGGCGATCTGGTTGCCCATGATGCCGCTGGGCACAAACACCGCAGCCTCGCGGCCAAACACCTCGGCCGCGCGCCGCTCCAGCAAGTTGACTGTGGGATCTTCGCCATATACGTCGTCGCCCACCTCGGCCGCGGCCATCGCCGCCCGCATTTCGGGGCTGGGCCGTGTCACCGTATCCGAACGCAAATCGATAATTCCCGCCATGAACTCTTGCTCCCTTGTTGCCCGATTCCTAATCCCTAACCCGGCGTAGCCGGAACCAAAACCTGGCATTTTCCCGAAAGTTGGAGCCTTTGAAAAAATGCCGAAATCCCGCATGAATACTGACCGAAACGTACATCGCCAGAAATATTCTGCGCAAAATGTGCAGGATTCAAATGGATAGGTACTAATCCCTGTTCCCTTGTTCCCTAGGTCTCTCGTTCCTCCGTCCCTGCCGTTAGGGAATCTGCTTCATCGGCAACTCCATCACCGGCGTGCGCTTGCCGTTGTACACAGCATAGGCCCACAGGCCGTGAAAATTCTCCCGGATGCCGGGCTGCGTCTTCAGAAACGCGCTCAGCACCGCCGTCGCTTCGGTGCGCAGAGCCGCCGGATCGGTGACGCCGGTCGATTCATACGCGACGGCCAAATCGGGCTCGTGCAGGGAGGGGTCGAGAGTCACCGCATCGATCTTCCACGTGCGGTCGCCGGCGGGAATCGACAAGGGCAGTGACTTCTGGGGCGAATTCGTAATCTGCTCCTGCTCCGCGTCCAATTTTTGCAGGTTGGGCGAAGAGAGAAAATCGACTGGAAGCAGCAGGTAGCGCGCGGCGTCGTAGCAGAACCACGCGCTCCACGGATCGCCGTTTGAGAACGCTCGGGCGCGCTGCCAGTACCAGACCCCATCGTGGCCGTCAAACATGCCTTGGTGCGCGGAGAGGCCGGCCAGCCTCCAGCTCGAAGTGTTTCCGTCCCAAGCCAGAACCAGGCCCAGTTGCCCGTCGAGCGTCGCGCCGCTAGCGCCCCCAAGCACCAAGGCATACTTGCTTGGCGGCAGGTCGTGCATGGTGATGGTCACCGTCAGCGAACCGCTCTGGTTCGAGCAGAAGAACTCCGTGTCGGCGGGCGCGGTCTGCATCGACGCATCCAGCAGATAAAGATTGTGCAGTTCAATTTTGCCACCGGCGAGCAGAGGCGCCGCTTGCTGGGCGGCGGCCTGAATTTCCGCCCATGCGTTGGCCTCCTCAGGCGCCAGCGCCGCCTGGAGCGTGGGATAATCCTGTTGCTGAATGGCTGCGGAGAGTTGCATCGCGACGGAGGCCAGCGGATCCAGCGCCTGAGGCGGTACTTCGGCCTGCGAGGCGCAGGTCACGGCCCGGGCCGCGCCGGGAATGGAAAGCAGGGTCGCGATGGCCCACAGCCTCCACAAAAAACGCATTTTGGAAGACTTCCTCTCTCCCCGGCCAAAACGCTCGGCGTGAGCGCCGGTCGGTCATTGTTAGTCTAGTACAAGGGGGCGAGAAACCGCGGCGACCGGAATCAACGGCCGGCGCTATCTTCGACTGGGGGCGATTCCCATGCCTGCACACATAACGCCGCACTCGGAGGCTTTGCGATCGAGGGAGTCGCAAAGGGTCGCTCGCTTGCTCCTTCCCGCTTCGATGCTGGCGGCAGTCTTCGGTTTAGGGACGGTTTGGGCGGGCGGTAGGCTCGTCGCACAGACCCCCGCCCCACCGTCAGCATCGACGGCGGAGCAGAAGCCGGCCGGCAATCAGGCCAAGACTCGGCCTCAACGCAACGACGAAAACCACCGAACCGGGGCTCACACTCCTGCGCAAGCCGCGACCGTCCCGGCGCAGCCGGCTCCGCCCGCGCCACCGGCAGCGCCCAAAGCTCCTGATTGGCCGGTCAACAGTCAGCCCACCCCCGCCACCGTCGTTTGGGACGCCCAGGGGCTGCGCATTGCGGCGAACAATTCCAGCCTCGACCAGATACTGCACGAGGTGGCGCGCGATACCGGCGCCAAAGTGGAGGGTTTGAGCCAGGATCAGCGGGTTTTCGGCTCCTACGGGCCAGGCGAGCCGCGCGATGTGCTGTCGCAAATGCTTGAAGGCTCGGGCTACAACGTGCTCATGCTAGGCGGCCAAGGGGACGGGCCGCCCGAAGAAATCGTGCTCAGCATCGCCAAGCCGGAAGGGCCGCAGCCGCCCGCCAGCAACGCGAGCAGCGAAGATGAGAGTCAAGTCGATGAGCCGCCCGAACCGCTTCCGGAACCCCGGCCTGCAACCGTCTCCCCCGCGTTCCCACCTGGGCAGCCGCCGAACAACCCTCAGCAGCTTTGGCAGCAGATGCGGGAACGCCAGCTCGAGATGCAGCAGCAACAGCAGAACAATATGCCGCCTGAGCAACAGCCGCCGCCCGAGCAGCAGAACAGTCCGCCTAACTGAGAGAAGCGAAACGCCCCGGCCTGGGCAGTCTCGTAAGCAAGGAGGCCGGCTTGTTGGGGAGGGCTGGCGATTGCGCGGGCGCGAAGCTCGGTTTAGGAGACGCCCGCCATTTCGGGACTCGTCTTTGTCTTCGGCTGCAGCGCCGGTTGCGGATGCGGACGAATCAGCGCGAAGCCCAGGCGCAGGATGTAATACGCCCCAAAAATACCTAATGCGACCGATGCGAGCAATGCGCCAATCAGCATTGCCAGGTTCAACAGATCCGACATAACACCTGCCCTGGTTTCACTGCCTCAAAGACCACCAGCGCCACTGCCAATCTTTCGCATAGCGCACACGCAGTCACCAAGAATCCCGACACTCGTCTGATGCGATTGTCGCAGAACTTGCCGCCTGGTTGGTCTTCTTGCTGTTGTCTCCTAGGATACCTCCAACCCCGGCCTGAATCCAGAAGATTGCGCAACGAAAAATCAATAGCCTATGAATTCGTGGTCCCAAAGCGGGCCTGTTTCCCGATTTCGGACCCGACCCCCAGGCGTCTTCTATGCTGATACGGTTATTCTGAAATGTTCGGGATTGTCTCTGGCGACCCTGGAGCCGCCTCCTGGAACCTCCAATCATGCCCATTTCTCACATATCGGTGCGCGGGGCGCGCCAGCATAACCTGCGCGACATTAACGTGCGCATTCCCCGCAACGCGCTTACCGTGGTCACCGGACTCTCCGGTTCGGGCAAAAGTTCGCTGGCTTTTGACACCATTTATGCTGAGGGCCAGCGCCGCTACGTGGAGACGCTCTCCGCCTACGCCCGCCAATTCCTCGACCAGATCGAGCGCCCCGATGTTGATTCCATCGAGGGCCTCAGCCCCGCCATCTCCATCGAACAGAAGACCACCAGCCGCAGCCCACGTTCGACCGTGGGCACCATCACCGAGATTTACGACTATCTCCGTCTGCTCTACGCCTCGGTAGGCACGCCGCACTGCCCCAACTGCGGGCGGGCGATCACGCGGCAGACCTCCGAGCAGATTGTGCAGCGGGTGCTGGAATTGGGGCGGGGAGAGCGCGTCACGGTCATGGCCCCGGTTGTGCGCGGGCGCAAGGGCGAGTTCAAGGACTTGCTCGATCAGATTGATAGCCAAGGATTTCGCGCTCGCGTCGACGGCGAGTTGCGCGACCTTTCCGAGCCCCTCCAGCTCGACCGGCGCAAGAACCATACCATCGAGGCGGTGATCGACCGCATCCTGCTCAAGTCCACTCCGGAATCGAGCGCGAACGTCCCGGGCGCCCCATCCTTGGGGACCGTTTCGTTGCTCCCAAGGGTGGGAGCGCAGGAACCGCAATCCTCTTCAAAGCCCTCCGTCGAAAAGCGCCTGGAACAGGCAGTCGCCAAGGCTCTGCAACTGGCCAATGGGCTGGTGCTGGTGGTCCTGAGCGGCGGGGAGGAACAGATGTTTTCCTCCTCGATGGCCTGTCCCGACTGCGGCCTGGACGTGCCGAAGCTGGAGCCGCGCAGCTTCAGCTTTAATTCCGTTTTCGGCGCTTGCCCCGAGTGTCACGGCCTCGGCTCGCTCTACGATCTCGACCCGGCGAAGGTGATCACTGACTGGTCCAAACCGCTGCTCGATGGCGGTCTCGGTCCCGGTTCATCGTCACAATACCTCATCAAGTTGATGCAGCTCGCCGCCGACCGCTACAAAATCGACCTTAAGCAGCCCTTCGAAGAGCTTCCGCCCAAACAGCAGCATCTTCTCGTCTACGGTCCGCCCAAGGGCGAGGCGCCGCGCACCGGCTTTCACGGCATCTTATCCTTTTTGCGCGACACCATCGAAGAGGCGCGCAGCGACGGTTATCGGGAATACATGATGGGCTTCATGTCGGCCACGCCGTGTCCGGTTTGCCGGGGCAAGCGCCTGCGTCCGGAGTCGCTGGCAGTCAAGGTCGGCGGCCTCTCGATCGCCGATTTCACGGCGCTGCCCCTCCATCGCGCGCTTTCCGCGGCCATCAATCTCCAATTCACCGAGCGCGAAGCACTGATTGCCGAGCGCATACGGCGCGAGATTGTCGAGCGGCTCGAATTCCTTTGCGCCGTGGGCCTTAACTATCTTTCCCTTGATCGCAACGCCGCCACTCTCTCCGGTGGCGAAGGCCAGCGCATCCGCCTCGCCACCCAGATCGGCTCGCGATTGCGTGGCGTTCTCTACGTCCTCGACGAGCCCTCGATCGGGCTGCATCAGCGCGACAACAACCGCCTCATCGAGTCGCTGGAGCGCCTCCGCGACCTGGGGAATACCGTGCTGGTTGTCGAGCACGATGAGGAAACCATCCGCCACGCCGATTACGTCGTCGATCTGGGGCCGGGCGCAGGCCGCCTGGGCGGCAAAGTGGTCGCCGAAGGCACGCCGGCGCAAATCATGGCCGCACCCCAATCCCTTACCGGCAAGTATCTCAGCGGTGCGGCCACCATGCTGCAGCGCGAAACCCCCCGCCCGCTCACCGGCAAATGGATCACCGTCGCCGGCGCCCGCGAGCACAACCTCCAGGACATCACCATCCGCATTCCCCTGGGAGCAATGACCGTAGTCACCGGCGTCAGCGGCAGCGGCAAAAGCACACTCATCAACGACATTCTGTATCGCTCTCTGGCGCGGACCCTGTATGGCTCGCGCGAGGAGCCGGGCGCGCACGAGGCGCTCACCGGCGCCGAGCAGATCGACAAAGTCGTCCGCATCGATCAGTCGCCCATCGGCCGCACTCCACGCTCCAACCCGGCCACGTATACGCAGGTCTTTTCGCCCATCCGCGACCTCTTCGCCATGCTGCCCGAGGCGCGCGAGCGCGGCTACAAGCCCGGCCGCTTCAGTTTTAACGTGCCCGGCGGCCGCTGCGAAGCCTGCCAGGGCGACGGCCAGCGCCGCATCGAAATGAACTTCATGCCCGACGTCTACGTGCAGTGCGAAGTCTGCAACGGCCGCCGCTACAATCAGGAAACCCTGGCCGTTAAATTTCACGGCAACTCCATTGCCGACATTCTCGATCTCACCATTGAAGACGCGCTCACCGTGCTCGCCGACGTGCCCCAGGTGCGGCAGAAGCTGCAAACGCTCGTCGATGTGGGTCTCGGCTATGTTCACCTGGGCCAGAGCGCCACCACGCTATCGGGCGGCGAAGCGCAGCGCATGAAGCTGGCCCGCGAGCTCTCCAAGCGGCAGACCGGCCGAACCCTTTATTTGCTCGACGAGCCGACCACAGGACTGCACTTCGATGACGTGCGGAAGCTGCTCGAGGTGCTGCACCGGTTGACGGACTTGGGAAATTCCGTAATCATCATCGAACACAACCTTGACGTGATTCGCAATGCGGATTGGGTCATCGATCTCGGCCCCGAGGGCGGCGAAGACGGAGGCCGCGTGGTGGGCGAAGGCCGGCCGGCGAGGATTGCCGCCACGCCCGGCTCCTACACCGGACAGTTCCTGACTCGCTATTACACTTCGAGCAACGGACGGCTCAAGGAGGCCGAATTGGACGAAAATCTTCTCGCCGACTTCCATGCCAACGGCGCACAGTCTAGTAAAGCCGTGTCCGATGGGGAGGAGACCGCGCCCAAGCCGGCTGACCCTGATGGCGTGGCCGCCGTGGCGACAGCTCGCCACGGGCGAAAAACAGCCGCCGCCAAAGCCGTGGGCCGGCCCAAGAAAACGGGGCGCGCATGAGCAGCCTTCCACAACACGAACCGGACGCATTCCCGGAACAGCCTGAGGAATGGCGGCCGCGCGATCCTCAAACCGCCGGTGCTGACCACTTGCGTACGGAGCAACCGGCCGCCGACCACCCGTATGCTGACCAGGCGGATGTCGATCGTCCTGGCGACGAAACGATCGCAGAACCTCCAGTGCAGGCGCCCCACCCCGACAACTGGCAAGGCGGCCCGCAGGTCGAACCGGACCCCGGCGAGACCGCGCGTGACGGCTCCGATTTTGCGCCGCAGCGGCAGCACGCCGGCCACGCCGCCATCGAGCCAACCGTCATCTATCCGCCCGCTCCCGAGCCGCCCATCTTTCGTCCCTGGCAGGGGATCGAATTTCGCCCCCCCGAGCGCATTCCCAACTTCGGCCATTTCGGCCTGCTGCTGTTGCTGCTCTTTTTCGGTTTGGTGTGCACCGGCCTGATCACGCGCGCCGCGCTGCACCATAATCTTTTCGGCGTCTCCACCGTGCAGCACGCCGTCATCGACATCCATTACACCCTGGGCAGCGAAGCCATTCTCTACCTCATCACCTTCATCGCCTGCCTGCTCGTCTTTCCCCTCGTCTGGCGCAAAAGCTTCTTTGCGGGCATTCAGTGGGACGGGGCCGCCGCGCTGCACTTGCGATGGAGCCTCGTCGGCGCGGCCTTCGTCTGCTTTCTTTTCGCCCTGCTCAGCGGCGAACTCATGCCGGGCCCCTCGAATGCTCCCATCGATAAAATCTTTCGCACTCCGGGAGCTGCCTGGCTGCTGTTCGGCTTTGGCGTCACCTTTGCGCCTTTCTTCGAGGAAATGTTCTTTCGCGGCTTTCTGTTGCCCGCCTTTTGCACCGCGTTCGATTGGATCGCCGAACAGATCAAGCACTTGCCCGTTCGTCCGCTCGCCCCCAACGGCCATCCCCGTTGGTCCTTCTCCGCCATGGCCTCGGCTTCCATCGCCACCAGCATCCCCTTTGCCCTGATGCACGGCGCGCAAACCAGTTACGCCATCGGGCCGCTGCTGCTGCTCATCGGCGTCAGCCTCGTGCTCTGCGCCGTGCGCCTCACCACGCGCTCGCTCGCCGCCAGCATTCTGGTTCACGCCTGCTATAACTTCATGCTCTTTAGCCTCATGCTGGCCGGCACCGGCGGCTTCCGGCATCTCCAACGGATGTGAACCGGGCAGGGATCAGGGAACAGAAGTCAGGGACCGGAAGGGCGCGCTATCGCCTGTTCTGAAGCTTGCCCATAATGGCGACCAGCATCCGACTCACCTCCTCGGAAAGTCCTTCGACTTCGCGGCGGATTGAAGCTTTGCCAAAGCTAAGTCCTTCGGCGATCGTTAGCTGAGTTTGCACTTCGCAGTTTGAGCCCCTGGCGTGGCCAAGGAAGACAAGGTACTCACCCCTCATCGAGCGGCCGTATCCCTCAGCAATATTGCTGGCCACAGAAACGGAAGCACGTCGTAACTGATTGGTGAGGCCGAACCGTTCTGAATCTGGAAATGACGCGGTGAATTTGTAGATTGCCAAGCTTAACTGAACAGCTCGTTGCCAAACCAAGAGATCCTTGAAGGAATCACCCACGTTAAGCTCCTCGTAGTAATTGGGTAAAGTGGGGTAGCTCCCTTAGTACAGTAACCACTACTGGTTGTGCTTTCCGGTGGGCGCGTTTGCTCGCGATGGCCGGTAGCGGGATGGTTTTGTGACCAGGGCGTTCTCCAGCAGCCGGTAGAACAGCATTCCCCGGCGGCGCGACTTTCTACGATTGAAGCGGAACGCGAACTCATCGAGATACGCGTCCAGAT
>JASHOC010000333.1 GCA_030041305.1 Acidobacteriaceae bacterium | reverse complement strand
GCCCCCACCACGTCCACCAGAAAACGCGCCAGGTGTCCGTCGGGAAGCCAATCATGCAGCGACGGGGGGAACAGCAGAGACTGGTTGACCTCATCAGGAAGAAAGCTCTTGCCCATAGAGGCATCGTAAAACCAACTACCTCGCGCCAAAATTAAATCAACTGCGGAGGGAATCTATTCCCGACACACTCCTAGAAGATACAATAGCGCGATTTGCTTTCGGCGAATGGCTGGTATACGGAGTTCCCCGGATGACGCCAACTCTAGTGCCTCGAGAGGATCGCAGTCGAAGGTCGAGAATCGCACATGAGGACAGAGCAGCGGAATTCTTCGTTCAAAACTCTTCCACCCCTCGATCTCCAGGCTGCTCGGCTTCTGCTGCTGTTCGAGGTTCCCCTTATAGGATCGCAGTTCCCACAAACACCTCTCATGCGTCAAGACGCACAGCAGAAGATCAAGTGCCGAGGTTTTTGCGAAGGCCTTTAGGAAATCACATACGCGCAGTATGCGGGCGCTTCTGTCGCCACCAGGGAGCGGTTCGCTAAGTTGTATGGCTCTGTACGCGGCGAATACTTCATGCTCGAGGCCCGACTTCCACAGCAGGCGTCGGGTCACCGGGAAATGCTCCCAAAGGTAGTTATGTTGTATTTTGCTTATGAATCCCGAGAATTGTTGGATTTTCCTGAAGTCCAACCTCAACGCAGAGACTCGAATTGCCTCTCCCGTTTTTGAGAGGACCAACTCGGGTCTCTGCACCACACTTTCCAGAAAGGCTGGATCGGTGAGACAGCGGGCTATAAGAGTCTCCATGGACTGAATTTGGCCCGATGCCACACGCATTCTGTCGATCCTCCTAGGAAGATAGGGATGCAATGACGGCGCGTATTCGAGCAACATCTTCGTGCAAAATCTCATCAGGGAATCTCGCTGACCAGTTGTACTCGAGGGTTATCGCCTTCGGGCTGGCCCGCTTGAGTACCTGATGCAACAGCGCATAGATCTCTTCGGGAGCACGTATCGAATGGTTATCCCATGTCCCATCTGGCTGCTGGTCGATACCGGAAATATGAATCTCAGCCGCTCTCTCAAGCGGGTAGCCATCTATCTCGTCGTTTGCTTCAAATCCGACGGTTCGGGCAGAGATCAGCAGATGCGCCAGATCAAGGAGTAATCCGCTAGGGCACTCGTCTAAAATGCGCGACATGAATTCAGCTTGTGACATCGTGCTTGAGGGATAAGAAAAGTAGAGCGGGGAGTTCTCGATCAAAATCGGAACAGCAAATTGGCTCGAATAATACTGTAGGTGCCGGCAAATTCGGCTCAGACTACTCGCGTCCATCGATGGGCTAACGGTGTACCCAATGTTGTAAGGCTCGCCTGGCGCGTATTCGTCAGGAGTTTCACCGGCTTCCTCGCGGTCGGAAGTGATGAAAGCAAGGTGCTCGCCGATCCATGGTGTTTCAGTCCGTTGTGTCCATCCTTGGACTTTCTCGATCGTCTGCTGAGAACACAGCGACGGACTCGCGATTGAGAGGCTCGCGCAGTGAAGCACGATTGGTATTCTGTCCTTCAGCGCAAAAACGGATGGATCGTGGCAGAAAAGCTCAAACGGAACTTCGACGTAATCCAGAGCATTTGGATGAGCGTCGATGAAGCGCGGAATGTAGGCACAGAATGCCGCCCCTACTGCAGGCGTCGAACTTGATTGCCACATTCGCCACCGCCACTTTCAATCGATCTGTTTTCCGTTGTCGAGGATTGAGGGAAGCTTGGTAGCGCTGTGTTCCTGAACCGAAAAAGTGATCTTTCCGTTCTTTTCGAGGCACCGTTGGGCCTTCCTCTTCTCAGCGGCACTCAGACTGATTACGATCGCATCTTCGGTGAAGACAATTTTTCCGGAAGAAGCCGCAGAGTTTTTTTTCGTTGCCATTGAGCACCTCCGTCGGGGAATCTCATTGAGTTTGACACATCGTATCAGCAGCCCTGTTCCTTGTAAAGAAAAAAACTGAATCTTCTGCGCCACCACCGACGCCCGTCAACTCACCGACGTTTGGGCCCGGCTTTTATCTGGATGAGGCTCGAACGGAGCGCGATATCTCTTATGCTTCGGCTGTTCCGTTTCAGGATGCGGAGACTAGAATGGATTCTCGACCATGGTCAAACGCGCGCCATCTCGACGGCGCCCTCGTTAGGCCAAACCCGGCACGAAGGGAATGAGCCCCAGCGAATGCCGTCTTGACCGGCCCGGCGGAAGCGCTGCGGCCGTTGCCTAAGCCATCGAAAAAGGCTGGCGGCTGTGTGGTGGAATCCTACAAGGATCCGCTCGGCGGAGATCCGCAGCGGCTTTCGATATTGCCGATCGGCGCCATCGAACCCACTCCCTTTCAACGCGATCTTTCCGACACACATCACAAACGCCTGGCCGATGTCATCAACAAGACCGGTCGTTTCCCTGGCCCGATCATTGTCGTTACGGGTCCGAACGATGGATTCTGGACTCCAAACGGTCGGCACCGGCTGAAGGCCATGCGCGATGGCTTGGGGCCAGTCGATTACGGCTCTGGTCGTAGCCGATCGCGAATTAGGGTGGCAGATTTTGGCCCTCAATACCGAAAAAGCGCACAAACTGAAGGAGCGCTCTTTAGAAGTGAGCCGGATTTATCGCGGCCTGGTCGACGAAGGCGCTTCCCGGCCCGAATCGCAATTCGCCTTCTATCTGGACGAACCCGCGCTGGTCACGCTCGGCGTGCGCTACGAAAAAATCCCGCGCTTCAGTGGTGGGGTGTACCATCCCATCCTGCGAAGGCTGGAGACCTCCAGCGATGAACCGCTGCGCACGGCCATCCGGGATCACGAGAAACGTGCTGCGAAGGTGACCTTGAGGAGAAAGTGGCGGCCGCGATAAAGAAGCTTAAGGAGCGCGGCCAGATCAGTCCATAGCTCCGCACGTTCGTGGTTGCACAGATCAATCCACTGCGCTGGATCAAGGGTGAACCACCTCCGGTTGAAGAGATATTGAAGACGTACGCGAACGCGTCGAGAAATTCAACGTCGAGAAAATCAAGCCTCAGGACCTGGCTGGGGCCGGGGGACCTCCCGACGAGGAGGCCTGAATGGTCCTTTGCCTTTAGCTTGATCGGTCGACGTAACCGCAGAGCAAGCGACGGGTCAGCAGGGCACGCTAGCGCCATGCGCTGATTCCTGTCGGGTGCTTGATGTGAACACCCCGACGTTCTGCATTCGCGTTCGTGAAGGTCAAATTCATAACGGGGCTCTCGACCTGTTGAATGGCAGCCCACGGGGAGGGGTTTTCCCCTAATGTGTGCGGCGCGATGGATGAAGACGGTGACGCTCCTGAGCTGCAGCGAAAAGGCATCTGCGACTTGGACCTTGAACGATCTCCGCGCTCAGACTTGCTCCCTCACCTCGTCAGTTCGATCCAGGCTTTTCCGAGTCTTCGGAAGTTGTTTCCGGAAATTCTCCAGCTGCGTGTAGGGATCGACGCCAATATCGTGCAGAGTGAGTTGCAATGCCGCTTAAAGTGCCGCAGGAAGCCGGGCGCTCGCTACGCATTGGATGAGCTGTTGGTGTGCGGCATTTTGATTGAGTACGCTCCCCATTTTCTTCGCGAGGAAATGTATGTATGATTCAGTTCTTCAAGGAGAGCTGGCGATGGACGAGATGGAGAAAGAGCCCCGTGCAGGGAGAATCGATGAGCACAAGACGGTAACGGCCAGCCGTCGGACACTGCTGGGAGGGATGGCGGTTCTGGGTGCGGGATTGGCCGGCGCGTTAGCCGTGTCTGGCAAGATGGATGCGCTTGCCGAGCCAGTGGCGGCCCCGGGCGCTGACCGCGCGGTGGCTCGTTGTGGGCGGAGCAAAGTGGTTGCGTCGGACGCGGCCACGGTGGTGGAGCTTCCGGCGGGTAAGATTCGAGGCTACGAGCGGAACGGCGTTTACATTTTTAAGGGCCTACCGTACGGCGCCTCGACGTCGGGGCCGAGGCGCTTTATGCCGGCAGTCCTGCCTGAACCGTGGACAGGAATACGCAACGCCCTCGCCTATGGGCGAATTTGCCCCCAGGAGGACTCGGCGCATTTCGGCGCCGACGGGAAGAACCTGGCCAGCCACGACGAAGATGCGTTCCTGCTGCATCGCGGCTCGGCGATTTGGACGCCGGGCGAAGATTGCCTGCGTGTGAATGTGTGGACTCCGGAGATTAACGGCTCCCATAAGCGCCCGGTGATGGTGTACATGCACGGGGGCGGTTACTCAGGTGGTTGCGGTCACGATCTGCTCTCGTATGAGGGTGAGAGCCTTGCCCGTAATCACGACGTGGTGCTCGTGAATCACAATCACCGATTGAATGTCTATGGTTACTTGAATCTCGAAGCCCTTGGCGGGGAGGATTTTGCCGCGTCGGCCAACGTAGGCATACTGGACTGCGTCGCGGTTCTGGAGTGGGTGCGGACGAACATCGCGTCGTTTGGCGGCGACCCCAACCATGTAACGATCTTCGGCCAGTCGGGAGGAGGCGGAAAAGTGGCGGTTTTGATGGCGATGCCGGCGGCCAAGGGCTTGTTCCATCGCGCCATCATCCAAAGCGGACCTTTCCTCAAGGCGCTTACTCCCGACTATTCGCAGCAGGTTGCAGAGCTGTTGCTGGACGAGCTTGGGCTCTCCCGTTCGCAGGTGAGGGCGCTGCAGAACGTCCCGGTGGACCGTCTTTCCGGGGCGGCTGTCGAGGCGCTCAAGAAGATGCCGCGCCCTTCCCCTCATGCAGATTTTGGCGCGAGCGGTTGGGGTCCGACCGTCGATGGCCATTCTCTTCCCACGCATCCTTTTGAACCGGGCGCCCCGGCGCTCTCGAAGGAAGTTCCCTTGATTACGGGGACAAATTTGAACGAGAGCGCGAGCGGACTCGACCATGCCGGCGCCAATTTGATGACAGAGAAGGAGATGCGTGGAAAGGTCCGGGAGGAGTTTGGCGATCAAAGCGAGGCGATCATCGCCGCTTACCGGCGGGAATACCCGGAGGCAAATCCATTCGGCCTCTATGCGACGATTGCCACCTCGCGTTGGCGCCTACCCGCGTTCGCCCAGGCTGCGAGGAAAGCGGCGCTGGGCGCGGCACAGGCGTACGCCTACATATACGCATGGCGAACGCCGGTGTTGGACAATCGTCCTGGCACGTTTCACGCCGCTGAGATTTCATTTGTGTTCGACAACGCCGAAATCTGCGATCACTACAGTGCGGGCGACCCGGAAGCCCTCGCCTTGTCCAAGCAGATGTCCACGGCGTGGGTGAGTTTTGCGCGAACAGGGAATCCCAACCATAGCGGCCTCCCGCATTGGCCTAGTTATTCGGCCGACGCCCGTGCGGCGATGTTCTTCAATGCGCCCTGCGCAGTGCGCAACGATCCGGAGGGGGAAGGATTGAAGCTGATCGCAAACGCATAAATCAAATCGTCAGTGACTGGCGGCGCCCGGTAGAACGTGACAGGCGACAATATCGACATTGTTCGGCGAGCCGGCCATGATGTTCAGGCCGAGGAGCAACTCGAAATGCTGGAAGGGTCCGCCGGGATGGATGCCGCATTTGGACAAGGCGGCGGAAAAGCGGGGCAGATCGGTGGCGAATTTTCCCGCCGCCTCGGTGCCCTCGC